>CAYUKJ010000176.1:0-2378 GCA_964445245.1 uncultured Methanosarcinales archaeon
GGTTCCTAGTCAGTGAAATATTCCGGCGGTTCCCAAAGACGCTCAACATCCAGGCCCGCCTGGCCCGCCACCGGCCCCTCCCCGTCTTCCTCGGGTTCCTGTGCGCCGCCGTCCTGTCCAACCTCGTCCTGATCCTGTTCAAGTACGAGCGGGCCTCCGTCCGCGACGCCTTGGCCCTCGTGACAGGCTGGGCCGTCTT
Source organism: uncultured Methanosarcinales archaeon (assembly GCA_964445245.1). Classification (GTDB taxonomy): domain Archaea; phylum Nanobdellota; class Nanobdellia; order Woesearchaeales; family JAHJEM01; genus CAYUKJ01. The sequence continues at coordinate 200 of CAYUKJ010000176.1, forward strand.
TGTCGGGCTGCTTGTCGCGGCCTGGCTCGTCTACCTGTACAAGTCGGCGAAGTCAATGCCAGAAAGGAAATTCTCCCCATCGGTCTGGGACTGGGCGTGGCCAGCCGGGATGGCCGCAGTCAATGCGGCACTCCTCGCGATCATCTTTTCTTGAACGAAAGGGTCTCGAAATCCATTGCTCAGTACTGCCTCCGAAGGCCGATTCCCTGCTCCTCACGGACCTGGTTCTCTGCCCAGATGCCCGCCCCATAGTATCGGTCCTGGACGGACATGATGGGTGGCAGTCCAGCGATGTCTGCCGGTTCGCTCCAGTCCTCCTCACCCCTTAGGAACGCCGCCGCATGCCCGAGCTCATGCGCGAGGACGAGGGGGGCGGGCAGCTCCATCGCGGGCCGGTCGTATGCGCCTTGGATCACCTGCCCTTCAAATATGAGGGGGTCTATGTGCAGGGCGTCGAGAAAGACCGTCTTGCCGCTGTAGTACACTTCCGGCTGGCCGCTTCCCGTGTCGACGCGGACAAGGGAGGCAAGCGAGCCATCATCCCGCACGTAGGGGATGTCCCGCCGGTTTCGGATGAAGGCGTTCTCGTCGGTGACTTTTGTGACGGACGTGAGCCGTTCCTCCTCCCCGCCTTCCCGGGCAAAGCGCAGGGTGGTCTGAACGATCTTCGGGGGAGCTTTTTCGTCATAGATGCCCAGGCGTACTGTCTCTTCGTGGGTGGCAAGGTAATTGACCAGGTTGGCCCCGAAGGGCCGGTCTGTGGCGGCATCCTCAGGGAGGGGAGCCACGAAGAACTGCCCGTCCTCCTCGAAGGCCGACATCGGCACGCCCGTGAGCATGCCCAGGTGCCCGAGCATCCGGGCCCGGTCCTTCTCGCCGCCGACAAGCTCGATGCGCCGGCCGTCGGAGTCCTTGAACCTGAAGGGGTTGTTCCCGGCGTATGCGTAGGCGGCGGAGGCGTGCGAGGCGGCGGGATCGACCCCGCTGAACCGCCCGACGCCCTGCGAGTACTGTCGCGCCCCGAAATAGGCCATTCCGCTCCCGTCTGTTTCCTTCTCGGCAAACCCGGCCCTGGAGGCACCGGAGAGACGGAGGGGCCGGCCAAAGGGGAGATAGTCGCCCGAAAAGGCGGAACTCCCATCTGGTTCGGTCCTCGATACGACGCTCACCGGGTCGCTGTGCAGGAATCGGATGCCTCCGGCGACCTCGGCGAGGGGGCGTCGCCCGCGGAAGATCCGCGAGACCCTGCTTGGGATAGGGGCAATCACGTCACCAGGAGGGCCTGCCGCCAAGGGCTCGGGCTGCGGCGGCGCTTGATGGACTGACTTCTTATGGGCCTGCCCTGTATGCGGCGAAAAGCGGACTATCCCTGCAATTAGGAGTCCGACTGTCAGCACGAGCGTGACGGCGATGAGGGCACGAGGCATGGAGCGCCCTAGAACCACTTATTTATAAAGATTCCTTGGTCCTAGTTCCGCCACACGACCTCGACGCCGTCGGTGCGCTCGTAGGGCTTCATGACGGAGTCCTCGACGGGCATCCGGACGCCGGCCGCATACATCAGGCTTCCGAGCCACGCGATCATGGCGGCGTTGTCTACGTTGAACTGGTTGGGCACAAAGTATGCCTGAGCGCCGCGGTCCTCGCACATGAGGCGCGCCATCTCCTGGAGGCGCGCGTTGCACGCCACGCCGCCGCCAAGCAGAAGCTGGGTTTTGCGGGTGTGCGCCATGGCCCGTTCCGAAACCTCGATTAGCATCGCAAAGACGGTTTCCTGGATGGAAAAACAGAGGTCTTCCTTCGGGTGCTTGCCATCCTTCACCAGACTGCGCAGATGCGTGTACAGGCCCGAGAACGACACGTCCATGCCCTTGACGACATAGGGCAGGTCCAGAAACGCCTTTCCCTCCTTGGCCAGGGCCTCGATCTTTGGGCCGCCCGGAAAGCCCAGGCCCATCTGCCTGGCGACAGAATCCAGGAAGTTGCCGATCCCCATGTCCAGCGTCTCCCCGAAGACCCGGTAGCGCCGGCCTTCGTAGGCGATGACTTGCGTGTTGGCCCCTGAGGCGTAGAGCAGGACGGGGTCGGCGCATTCAGGATTGACCAAGCGCCCGATCTCAAGGTGGGCCAGGCAGTGGTTGACGCCCACCAACGGCTTCTGGTACCGCAGCGCCAGGCT
>CAYUKJ010000177.1:0-2373 GCA_964445245.1 uncultured Methanosarcinales archaeon
GTAGGATGAAACTGTTCAGCAGGCGAAAACCACAAGGCCGCGCGGACACGGTCCTGAAATGCCCGCGCTGCCGCGTCCGCATGGAAAAGATTAATAAAGGCGGAGTCACCATCGACGTCTGCCGCCATTGCCGCGGCATGTGGCTTGACGACGCCGAAATCGACAAGCTCATCGACCTCGCGAAACATGGCGAAAAAGGACCGTAAGCGCGTGCCCACAAAGCCTTGGATCATCCTTGGCGCAGTCGTCCTGCTTCTCCTAATCATCGGGCTGTGGATCGGAGGGACCTACAACAGCCTCGTCGCCCTCGACGAATCCGTCAAGAATGCGTGGGGCAAGGTCCAAAGCGCCTACCAGCGCCGCGCAGACCTCGTCCCCAACCTCGTCGCGACGGTGCGCGCCTACAGCGACTACGAGGGCGAGGTCCTGACCGAGATCACGGAGGCCCGCGCCTCCGTCGGCCGCGCCGCCACACCCGCCCAGCTCGCAGCCGCAGGGCAGCAGCTTGACTCCGCCCTGGCCCGGCTGCTGGTCGTCGTCGAGGGGTACCCCAACCTGAAGGCCAACGAGAACTACCTGGCCCTGCAGGACCAGCTCGAAGGCACCGAGAACCGCATCAAGGTCGAGCGCGACAACTACAACGAGGCCGTCCGGGCCCTCAACGTGAAGGTCCGGCGATTCCCCTCCAACGCGGTCGCCGGATGGTTCGGGTTTGGCCAGAAAGACTTCTTCGAAGCGCAGGTGGGCGCGGAGACGGCCCCTGACGTGAAGGGGCTGTTCGGGTAGTAGACTGCCTCTTCTATTGGATACGATTCTTCTGGAAAATTTCCGAACTTTTAACCGAAAACTATATATATTCTTCGTATATACAATCGATATATGGCCACGGAAATGATAACGATGAAAATCGACAGCAAGTTCCTCAAGGACATCGACGCGCAAGTCAAGGAAGGCGGCTATTCGAGCCGCACCGAGTTCATCCGCGCCGCACTGCATGACAAAGTGGATAAGGCGAAGCTGGAGGAGGCGTACAAGGCGCTGGCGCCCTTCAAGGGGGCCTCCAAGCACCACACGACAGATGAGGAATATGCGGAGATGAAAAGGCGCGTCTCAGAGCGCCTCCTTAAGCAGTTCCGAGAAGGTCTTCGGGCTGAAAGGGAGCGCAGACATCCAGAAGTTTGAGGAAACCCTTGTCCCTCGTGATGAGGATGCACCCGCGGTTTCGACACATGACGGCATAAGCCGCGTCAGCCAAGGAGACGCCGCGAGCTTCCGCAAGGTGCAACGCTTCCTGCAGTTCGTCCTGGCTCGCTCGAAGGCGCTCCACCCGTCCCGCCGCAGCCTCCATGAGTCGGACCATGAGGTCCTCGGGATACGCGTCGAGTTCGGCAAGCAGCACGTCTGGGACCACCACCGCACCCTCCGTGGTTCTCACGTGGGCCAAGAAGCGTTGCGCGTGGAGCCAGAAGGGTTCGTCCTTGGCGCCGACTCTCTCCTCGAGAAGGTCAATCCAGATGCATGCATCCACCAGGTATTTGAGAGCCACACAGACTCTTCTGGCTCGGCCTTAATAACGGCTCGCGAAGAAAATCCGGAGATTTTCCGGCACAGGCCGGAAACATGCGGTGCCGCAATCACCTATGCCAGAACCAGCCCCACCGGTGCATGGTCGCTTCCCGTCACGTCGCCGTAGATCTTCGCGTCCTTGACCTTGAGAAGGAGCGCCTTGGAGACCCCAACATAATCGATGCGCCACCCTATGTTCTTGGCGCGCGCGTTGTGCATGTAGCTCCACCAGGTGTACTCGGCTTTTTCGGGGTGAAGAAAGCGGAATGTGTCCACAAAGCCCGCCTCAAGGATGCGGGAAAAGCCGGCGCGCTCCTCGTCGGTGAAGCCTGCGTTCTTCCGGTTTTCCTTCGGGCGCGCGATGTCGATTTCCTGGTGGGCGACATTGAGGTCGCCGCAGAACACGACGGGTTTCTTTTTCTCCAAGCCCTTGAGAAAGCCGAGGAAGGCGGCGTCCCAGCGCAGGCGGTAGTCGAGGCGGGCAAGACCGCGCTGCGCGTTGGGCACATAGACATTGACGAGGAAAAACTCCGGGAGCTCAAGGGTGAGGACGCGCCCTTCCCCGTCGTGCTCGGGCAGGCCGATGCCCTTTGAGACGACCAATGGCGCCGTCTTGGAAAAAATGGCCACCCCTGAATACCCCTTCTTCTGCGCCGCGTTCCAGTACTGCTTGTAATGAGCCAGCGGCAGGAGCTGCCCGCCCTCGGACTTGGTCTCCTGAAGGCACACCACGTCGGGATCCTCCTTGGCGATGAACTCGACGAAGCCCTTGTTGAGGATGGCGCGCAGGCCGTTGACGTTCCAGGA
>CAYUKJ010000178.1:0-2368 GCA_964445245.1 uncultured Methanosarcinales archaeon
AAGGCGCGGCCGTCTACAAGAACAACTCCGACGGCCGCGGCACCAGCTTCGGCTGCCACGAGAACTACCTCATGCGGCGCGTCACCGAGGACGAGTTCAAGGAGCGCGTCGTCCCCGCGCTGGTCCCGTTTTTCGTCACGCGGCAGATCTATGCCGGGTCCGGCAAGATCGGAATCGAGGACCCCGACGGCAAGCCCTGGTCAACCGGCGGCTACTACAGCGCAAGCGCCAGCTCCTCCAGCACCGGGGCATCGGAGTCCGCCTACGAGCGCGCCCGGGACCGCGCCCTTGAGTCCCTCGACGGCCTGGGCCGCCACTTCCTCGACATGCCAAGCTTCAGCGACGTCTCCAAGGTCCTCACCCGCCTGTTGGACGCGCGCGAGGCCCAAGGCGAGCAGCAGGTCTTCCAGCTCTCGCAGCGCGCGGACTTCATCAAGTGCCTCCTGGGCCTCCAGACGACGTATAACCGCCCCCTCATCAATACGCGCGACGAGCCCCACGCCGACAGAAAAAAGTACATGCGCCTCCACGTCATCTGCGGGGACGCCAACCTCAGCGAGGTCTCGACCTACCTCAAGGCCGGCACGACGGGCCTCGTCTTGGACCTCATCGAGGACGGCCTTGCGCCGCGAATCGCCGTCAAGGATCCCGTCGGGACGGTCCGCCACCTCTCCTGCGATCTCTCGCGAAAATGGCTGGTGGACCTTGAGGGCGGCACGCAGATGCCCGCCGTCGAAATCCAGCGCCAGTACCTGGCCGCCGCCCAAGCCTACCGGGGCCGCGACCCCGTCACCGATGACGTCCTCGCCCGCTGGGCGCGCACCCTCGACGACCTTGAGGTGGACCCGATGCGCCTCGCCACAAGCCTGGACTGGGCCATCAAGCTCCACCTCCTCACCCGCCTCATGGACCGCTACGGCGCCTCCCTCACAGACGTCCGTATCCGGAACGCCGCCCTCCAGTACCACGACATCAACCCCGAGGCCGGCCTCTTCTACGCCCTCCAGGGCGCGGGCCACCTCGAGCGCCTTGTCGCCGACGAGGAGATCGAGCACGCCGTCCATCACCCGCCCCGCGACACGCGCGCCTACCTGCGCGGCCGCCTTGTGGGCTTCCCCCACGTCTCCGACCTGGACTGGGGCGGCTTCGAAGTCGACGGCAAGGGCCGCCACCGCGTCTACCTCGACGAGCCCCTGGCCGTGACCGCGGCCCAAGTAGACCCCATCCTGGCCCGCAACCCGGACGCTGAAGGTCTGGCGATCTCCCTTAGGGACCTGCCCGGGGTGCGCGTCACCACCAGCCCGTCCTTTTCCAACACGCATGTCACCGTCAAGAAACGGAAGAGGGGCAAGCGGCCCTTCTCCGGAGGTTCCCCCTATGCCTGAGCAAGAACGCACACCCTACCGCCCCGTACAGCCCCAGGCCCCGGACCAGGTCTACACCCACCCCGGCACGCTTGGGAAGGAAGCGGACGAAGTCCTCGACGCCATCGGGAAAAAGGAGGCCGCCGAGCGCCAGCGCCCCAACCTCGACGACGTCCTCGACATCATCGACAAGAAGGTGCGCAAGGACAACCTGGCGGACTCCTACATCCAGCAGGGAGGCCAGTAGGCCTTTTTCCGCCGATGGCCCCCCCAATAGAACGCCCGGGGCCGGCCTTCACCGGCCAGCCCGGTCACCGCACCTTCACGGCCATTCCGCCCTCTCCGTACGCTCGCCAGCGCATCTTCGGGACGGAGACGGAGTTCGGCGTCCAGGGAACGTTCGAAGATCCCTGCCGGTTCCTTGAGAATGGGGGCCGGCTCTACCGGGACTGCGGCAACCATCTTGAGTACGCCACGCCCGAGACCAGCAGCCCCCTCTCCGCCGTTGTCTACGAGAAGGCGGGGGAGCGCATCTCCCGCTCATGGATCCCAAAAGAGACACGACTGTACAAAAACAACGTTGACACGGACGGCAACACCTTCGGGGCGCATGAGAATTATTTCACGCGCGCGCGGTTCGAGTCGCTGCACTCCATCCTGCCCTTCCTAGTCACCCGGCAGATCTACGCAGGCGCCGGACACCTTTGGCCGGACGGCGGGTACACGATTAGCCAACGGGCCAGGTACATGAAGCTCGCCCTAGGCAGAGGCACAACGAGCGAGCGGGGCATCCTCTGCCTCAAGGACGAGCCGCTCGCAAGTGTGTACGGCTGGAGGCGCCTCCACCTCATCCTGGGCGACGCCAACATGTGCGAAGCCGCCCTCTTCCTCAAACTCGGCACGACCGGCCTCGTCCTCGACCTCGTGGAGGACGGCAAGCTTCCGCACGTCCCATATCTGACTGCCAACGCGGTTTTTGACACCCAGACAATCGCCAATCAGGT
>CAYUKJ010000179.1:0-2363 GCA_964445245.1 uncultured Methanosarcinales archaeon
AACCGCGTACAGGACGAGAAAGAGGAACGCGATATGCGTGACGGCAAGGAAGAAGGCGGTCCATCCCGGCGCCCGCCATCCCGTCACTTCGCCGACGATCCGGCGGTCCACAAGCGTGAAGGCGGCGACGCCCAGGCCCGCGACAAGGGGCCCGATCCAGGATTCGGGGGAGCGCATGGACTTGGCGGACGAAGGCGGTTTTTATGTGTTTGCGTCAATGGCGTAAGTGAAAATCTCGCTAGCTCGCCTTTGCCGACCTGCTCGCCGTGGCTCTGACGCAACACTCATGCCGACCACCCCGGAGGGGGCACGTCCCCCGGTCGCACAGAAACGCCCCGGGCGTTTCTGGCGCACAACACCCACCGGGTGTTGGCGCCAGCACGCCAAAAGGCGTGCTGTGCGCCAGGAAACCCCTAAGGTTTCCTGTGCGGCTGCGGTGACGCACGTCGTCACGGCTCGCCCTTAAGGCCGGCAAAGGGACATGCTCACCAAAGCCTGCACCGTCGAAATCTTTAAATAGAGTCCTTCGGGCAAGGCCCGGGAGGTGAGCCAGCATCCTGCGCGTCCGTGAATTCATGTCGAAGAGCGTCCACACAGTGACCCCTTCCCAGACCATACAGGAATGCGTCCAGCTAATGGACCGCCACAATATCGGCTCATTGCCGGTCATGGACGGCAAGGCGGTCAAGGGCATCGTCACCGAGCGCGACATCGTCCGCAAGGTGCTGTCCAAGAGGAAGGACCTGGCGGCGACGAAGGCGAGGGACATCATGTCGCAGGACGTCAAGGCCGTCGGCCCCGAAGAGAGCATCCTGACCGCCCTCAAGATGATGAACCTGAACCACTTCCGGCATCTCGTCGTTGTCGAGAAGCGCAGAGTCGTGGGTATCATCTCTGCGACGGACCTGATCAGGATGAGCGCGTACTGAGCGCGGCCTTCTGGACGCGCTCCCGCACGTAGGGCGCGCAGAGCAGGTCCTTCACGAGATGGTCGGCGGTCCGGTAGAGGCGCGGGACCCGCGCGACCAGGCGGCCCCCCTCGACGGTTGCCGCCCGGTGCTTCTTCCGGAAGGCCTCTGCGTGCGCGGCGGCCCGGCCCGGCGGACCGACGCGCTGCGTCGTGGCGGGAAGGCGCTCGCGTTTGAGGGCAAAAAACAGGAGGGGCCGGGGCTCGAGCTGCCAGCCGGTGTCGAGGAGGGTGAAGCCGTGGTGGACAAGCTGTGAGCGCACGTGGTTGAAGACCTTGAGGATCTTGCTGCCGGCCACATCCCTTTTCTGGGGCAGCGCTACGACCCGGACGAACAGGAGGAGGCTGTGCTTGAAGCGCCGCGCCACCTTGGCCTCCGAGATGGGGGCGAGCGTGAAGAAATCGTCGGCGGGGTGCGCCAGGAACGTCGCGGCCTTCTCCTTGAACGCCCCGAATTTCTCGCGCGAGACGGCGGCGGCCGCGTTCCGGTCCGGCTGGATGGGGTAGACGACGATGAGGGGGCTCACGATTTTGGCGGCGTTGAGGGCGGTGAGGGGGTCGATGTGGTGGCCCTCGATGTCGATGATGGCGCGGTCCTGCCACTGCGCGGCCGCCTCCAGCAGGTGCAGGAACGAGCCGTGGGCGACCGTGAGGATGTCTAGGATGTGGCCGGAAAAGCCCGCGATGTAGGACTCGGCGCCGTAGAGGTGGGCGGCCTTGCAGAATTGCTTGGCGAGTCGGATCTCGTCGGCCAGTTCGGGCCGGGCCTTCAGATGGTCCACGGTCCAGACCACGTGAAGGGGGCTCATGTCCGTCACGTTCTTCGCCTGTCCTTGGCCCGTTATTCGCAGGACGGGCACGACCTCGTAGGTGAGGCTGCCGTGCTCGAACTGGAAATAGTCGCGGCTCCCGTGGAGGCGCTGAGGCGCAAAGGAGGAGAGTACGGGTTCGAGGAGATCGGGGAGGCTGTCGGTGGGGTATTTTTGGGAAAAGCGCACGAAGAGGTCGACATCCGCGTCGTCGCGCAGGTGCGTGCCCTTCGCCACTGAGCCGCCGAGAAGGCAGTCGGCCGCAAGGCCGGCGGCCTTGAGCCTGTCTTGGAGGGCCTGCGCCATCAGCAGGGCCTTGGCCTTGACGGCGGGCCGGGGCATCAGGCGGGCCCGCCACCGCTTCAGAAGCGCTTCCATGGGGCGGTTTAGCGCTGTCGGATATAAAAAGATTTAGGGCGCAGGGCCCGCCAATGCCGGGGAGGGGTTTGTAGAAAGTCTCTGGTGTGCCGCCGCCCTGCTCGCCATCGCGACTTTGGTCGCGCGGGGCAACAATCCCCATAGCTGAGGACACACCAGGGGTGTCCGATGCCACAGCAACGAAGTTGCTGGGCGCACAGGGACAGAGT
>CAYUKJ010000180.1:0-2344 GCA_964445245.1 uncultured Methanosarcinales archaeon
CGTCGCCGGGGCGGGGCCTGGGCTTGGCATGCGCCCTCCGAGGACTCGGAGGCTTAATAAACGTTGTGAAGGCTCGCCGCGATTCCGCAATCAGAAATCCCGCCGCTCGGCGCGCACCGCGGCCTAAAGGCACACGGTATGCGCGCGCCTCGCCCCTACAGGCGGGATTTCTGGTCTTGAAATGCTGCATTCCTTCCGTCTGTGACTGGAGGATGGGAACGCGAGTGGTGCGTCGCCTACGGCAGCGCAAGGAATGCGGCGTGCAAAAGCGAGGAGGCAGAGCGACCAAAGGCAACGACCGTCCCCCAGGCCTGTGACCGGCGGCGCCTCCGAGCTTTTGAAATGGGCACCCTGAAAGGCGGGGCATGAAGCCCATTTCAAGAGTCAACGCCTATTTCCGCAGAATGGTGACGTCGCCGCGGCGGTGGAGCGCAAGGCCCAAGCCTGCGGCAGAAAGCGCCGCCAATGTCCAGAATATGAGCGCGCACCACTGACGGAAGCCCTCGGCCCATGCCTGGGCCGGCACCGCATACACATGGAGGCGCAAGGGGGGGCTGTCTGCGGAGCCGCCCCGGTCGTCGCTGGCGGTGAAGGTGAGGGTGCGCAGGCCCACAAAATCCTTGGCGGGCGTGAGCGTGGCGGTCTTTCCGACGACGGCGATGTCGACGTCGGGGACCGCGGCCGCCGAGAAGCTCAGGAGGTCGCCGTCCGGGTCGAAGAAGAGCGTTGACAGGTCAAGGACGAGGGGCGTGCTCTGGGCCGTGGAGTAGTCGAGGCCGCTGGACGGGGCGGGCGCGGCCGGGCGCGGAGCCGCCAAGCCTACGAGCAGGGCAACTCCTGCCGCATATATTAGGAAGACGGCAAGCAGCCAGCGGCGCCGGAATCCTGGACGGCGGGGGCGCCGCTTGAAGACGACGACGCGGTGGCCGGCCAGCCAATGGCGGACCGCGGCTTCATTGAGATAGTACAGCACGAGGAGGAGCAGGGCGACGAAGAGGCCGAAGAAGGCGGCGCAGAGGGGCTCGGCCGCAAGGAAGGCCCCGACGGCAGCGAGAGGGGACGGCCCGGGCACGTCAAGGAAGAATTGGTGCTCGAAGGCGGCACGGTCGCCGACGAAGCGGAGGACGGCGCGGTACCGGCCTGGCTGGACGCCGGTGAGGTTGAGGGGCCGCAGGGCGAGTGCCGCCGTCTGCCCGGGCGCCACCGTCAGGTCGCGCGTCTCGAGGGCCGCAAGGTCGGACTCGAGGAGGACGCGGAAAGTGGCGGGCTCAAGGCCCGCATAACTGACCTGGAGGGGGACTGCGCCCGCCTTCCCGGAGAGGCGTACCGTCTCGGCCTCCACGTCGAGCCGGTAGCACGTCGCGGGCTGGGCCGTCTGGATAGAGAGGGGCGCGCGGGTGATGTGGCCGGCGCGGGAGGTGGCGACCGCTTCAAGGTCGAGGCGCCCGTCGGTGCAAGGGGCGTCTACGGTGAATGTCAGGTCTTTCCGCTCGCTGGGGCCTAGCGTGACGGGGACGCCCTCAGGCGTCGCCCACACCGGTCCCTCGAGGCGGACATGGAAGGTGTCCTCGTAGAGTCCGCGGTTTTCGACGGTGACCAGGAACTGCTGGGGTCCGCAGCACCGCCGCTCGCCCGCCGGCTGAATCTGGAGGCCGGCCTCATAACAGCGCATGACGTCAACGGGCTGTGTGAGGCGCTCTTCGCGGCGCCCCCGCTGGGCCTGGGCGGTTAGGCGGAGGGTGTGGCGGCCTTCGTCGGGAGCGGCGGGCGCAAGCGTCAGGGCGAGGGCGCCTTGGCCTAAAGCGGGCACGTCGACGGAAGACGGTGAAAGCGAGGCGAAGGCCGGGCCTTCGAGCCGGAGGCGGTACGTATTTGAGATGCCCCCTTTGTTGTGCAGGGTGAGGGGAACCTCGGTGGTGGCTCCGGCGCAGATGCGTAGCTGGGGGATCTCAATGCGGTACGCCAGATCGGCGGGGATTGTGAGGCGGTGCGTGTAGGCGGCGGACTGCCCATTCGCGCGGGCGCGCACCGTCACAGGCACATTAAGGGAGCCGGTGCGGTCGCAGGGGACGCTGAGGTAGCCGACCGCCGTCGCGGACGCGCCAGGGGCCAGGGCCAGCGCGGTATCCGACCACGCGACATCCGGGACGGGGCTTGAGACCTCGAAGGTGTCCGGGAAGGGACCGGTATTGGTGACCGTAAGGGCGAAGCGCCCGAGGTCGCAGGGGGCGAGGGTCTCGGGGCCGGCCAGGACGGCGGCGATGGTCTGGCAGGGCGCGACGCGGACCGACCTTGTCATGGACTTGCGGCGTCCCTGGTCGGAGACCGCCGAGAACGTGAGAGT
>CAYUKJ010000181.1:0-2293 GCA_964445245.1 uncultured Methanosarcinales archaeon
ATCGAGCTCGCCCACCGGCTCGTAGGCGTCGATGACCTCGCTGACCGTCTTGAAGCTGTTGTCCGGATGCCGGAGCACGTCGTCAGGCATGTGCCTGAGGAACTCGAAGATGCCGGTGTCCTCCCACTGGTGCTCGCCGAAGGTCTCGTAGTCCATGAAGAGGTTCACCACGTCGCCGCAGCCGTTGGCGGCCGAGACCCACTTGGCGAACTTGTCGGCGGTCAGGGGGTGGCCGGCCCATCCCTTGTTCCCGAAGCGAAACGCGATGTCGTCAGAGAGCCGGTAGTTCTTGAGGAGGAGTTTCATGCGGGCGCAGCCCTTGGGAGAGTAGACGAAGTTGGGGCTGCGCCAGCCCAGGACGTGGTCGGCCCCCTCGGCGAGGATGCCCTCGTAGCCCATCGCCTCGGCGTCGGCCGCCAGCGCGTTGTTGTAGATGAGCTCGGTGTTGCGGAAGACCCTGGGGGCCTGGCCGAAGAGCGCGCGGACCCTGGCGTCATGGAGGCGGACCTGGGCCTCGAACTCGGGCTTCGAGTAGAGGTAGGCGAGGGAGTGGTGGGAGGTCTCGCCCAGGAACTCGACGCAGCCCGTCTTGGCCAGCGTCTTGAACGATTCGAGGGCCCAGGGGGCGTACTGCTCGAACTGGTCGAGGACGACGCCGGTGACCGAGAAGGAGACCTTGAAGCGGCCGCGGTGGGCCCCGATGAGCTTGAGGAGGAGGGCGTTGGCGGGCAGGTAGCATTTGCGGGCGACCTTGTGGATGATCTCGCGGTTCTTGGCCTCGTCGAAGTAGTCCGAGCGGTGCCCGATGTCGAAGATCGTGTACTTGCCCAGGCGCATCGGCTGGTGGACCTGAAAGTAGAGGCAGACAGAGACCATCAGTCCCTCCCCGTCAAAGCCCGGTAGACGCGGCGGCAGTGCTCGGCCGGCGCCCCCCAGTTGAACTGGCGGGCCTCCTGGGCAGCGCCCGGACGTCCCAGAAGTCGACTTTGAGGGCGTGGTGGAGGACCTCGGAGACGCCGGACTGTTTCGAGATGATGACGGGCGTGTTCCACTGCAGGGCCTCAAGGGGCACGAGGCCGAACGGCTCGGACACCGAGGGCATGACGAAGAGGTCGGCGGCGCGGTAGAGGCGGTCGCCCTCCTCGCGGTTGACGAAGCCGGTGAAGAAGAAGTTCCGGGACATATTGAGCTCGGCGACGCGCCGGATCATGCGGGGCAGCATGTCGCCGGTCCCGGCCATGACGAACTTGACGTGCGGCATCTTGTCCAGGACGAGGCGGGCGGCCTCGACGAAGTAGTCGGGGCCCTTCTGGAGCGTCACGCGGCCCAGGAAGAGTACGATCCTGTCGTCTGGCTCCACCTTGACGTCGCCCTGGCTTGGGGCCGGAGGGTCCAGCCCGTTGTAGACGACCTCGACTTTCTCGGGCGGGGTGCCGTACTGGCGGATGACGCGGGCCCGGACGAGGCCCGAGATGGCGAGGACCCGGGCGGCGGCCTCGAATCCGGCCCGCTCAAGCTGGTACTCGTAGCTGTTGGGGTTGTCGCCGCCCCGGTCAAAGCAGGTGTTGTGGATGTGGACGACCAGGGGCCTGCCGGTGGCCTGCTTGGCCGCGATGGCGGCCGGATACGTCATCCAGTCGTGGGCGTGGATGAGGTCGAACTCCTCCACCGACGCGATCGCCGCCACCTTGCGGGCGAAGCGCTCCACCTCTTCAAAAATGTTGTGGCCATAAAGAAAACCATGACGAGGCCCGGGCGAGTGTGACAGCGTGGCCCTGTAGGCCTCGTCATAGCTTTCAGAATCCATGTAGGGTACTAAGAGGGAGGGGATGGGGCGCACGTCGACGCGCTCCAGATTGTTGGCGATCAGGATGCGGGCATGCGGCGACGACATGCCCTGGGGCCCGTAGGGCATGACGAACGTGACGTGGACGCCCTGCTGTGCGAGGGCGCGGGTGAGGCCGAAGCAGGCGATGCCTAGGCCCCCTGAGAAGAAGGGCGGGAATTCCCACCCCAGCATGAAGACTCTCATGGCCCCGCCCTCCAGGACTGTGCGGGGCGTTTGTGGCTGTAAGTCACCAATGTCACACTCCTCGTACCCTGCGGCGGCCTTCAAGAACGTTATATAAAAAGTTTATGTATTCTCTCCTCCTTCCGCCGGAAGGCCACTCCGACGAAAAAGTGGGGTGTGGGGCCGCGGCACCGGTCAGGACGGCCGCCCCTGGAGATTTATAAATCAGGTTCGTGACCACAGGGTTTTTATACGCTCCTGGACTCTTTCCCCGGCAGGCAT
>CAYUKJ010000182.1:0-2292 GCA_964445245.1 uncultured Methanosarcinales archaeon
AGACATCCGCTTATCCTCGACGGCCGGAACATCTACGAGCGCGCCAAGCTTGAGGCCCTCGGCTTCATCTACGAGGGAGTGGGCCGGTAGGGCCGCCTCCTTTCTGGCGGTGGTAATGCCCGACGACGCGGGCCACCACGTAGACCAGGATGTAGCCCGCGACGCCCATCCCGACCGCCAGGATCAGGTTGCCAATGAGCAGGGGCTTCCAGATGCCCAGCCACGAGCGGACGGATCCCCACTCAAACGCCTGGCTGGTGTGAAAGAACTGGTTCCCTATCTCGAAGCTGAGCGGATACAGAAACACCATGATCAGGGGATTGTCCATGATGAAGCCAAGGAGGAACATCAGCTTGTTGGCCCGCAGCCAAAATGTGAGGATGAGGCCGATGACGAGCCCGACGATGGTGATCGGCAGGATCCCGATGGCCAGGCCAAGCGCAAAGCCCAGCGCGAGGCTGTGCGGGGAGCGGTCCTGGCGCAGGATGTCCCAGATGCGGGCGAGGAACTCCCGTAAGCTGAGGCGCTCGGCTTTCAGGGACTTGGCCTGCTCGATGTGGTCGGTGACGGTCCGGTGCACGGATTTCACGCCCCGGTGGACCGTCTGGACATGCGAGTCCACCGCGCGGTTGAAGTCGCCGACAAACTGTCTCCCCTTGTCCACCGTCCTGCGCATCGGCATCTCCTGAGGCCCTAGAAGCTATAAAGGTTTTGGGTGGCGTCCGCCGGCCCGCCTATAGCTTTAAAAGTCCATCGGCGTCTTCGGGCAGGATGGGCTACTACACCGCACGGGCTGTCCAGGGCGCGGTCGCCGTCCTCGTCCTGAGCGTGGCCTCCGCCGGGATGGCGTACCTCACCCGCCTCGTCCTCGCGCAGGCGATTCCCCAGGCAGACTACGGCTTGTTCTACGCCATCTTCTCGCTTTTGGGCCTGCTTGCGCTCTTCAAAGACCTCGGCCTCAACCGGGCCGTCGCGAAATTCCTCCCCGAAGCCCTCGTCGAGCGCGACCTGAGGACGGCCAAAGGCGTCATCCTCACGGCGTTCTCCATCCAATTTCTCGTCTCCGGCCTCGTGACGCTTGCCCTCATCCTCCTTGCCCCGTGGCTTGCGAAGCACTATTTCCACGCGCCCCAGGTCGCCGCGCCGCTCATCCTCATGGCGCTCGTGTTTTGGCTGTTTCCCGTCGAGAATATCATCCGCTTCTCCTTTCAGGGCTTCCAGCAGCCGGGCGCCTACGCCCTCGTCGACTTCCTGCGCATGACGGGCATCCTTGCCGTCGTCCTCGCGCTCCGCGGCCACCTCACGACCCTCATGCTGCCGGCCTGGAGCTACTTCTTGGTCTACCTGCTCCTGCCTCTCGTCTATATCCCGCTCTTTCTGCTGCGCACCTTCCCCCGGTTCTTTCGCACCCGGGCCCGGCTTTCAAAGACGCTGGCTCGCACACTCGTGCGGTTCGGCCTGCCCACGATGCTGGGCGTCATGGGCACGGTCGTGATGGCCTATCTTGACACGCTCGTCCTGGCCTACTTCCGCCCGCCCGAAGAGGTCGCGCTCTACCAGGTCGCGTCGCCGACGGCCAAGCTCCTCCTCTACTTCGCCGAGGCCGTCTCCGTCGTGATGTTTCCCCTGGCCGCCGAGCTCTACTACCGCAGGCGCCACGCGGACTTGCGCGCGGGGCTCCAGGCGGCCTGGAAATACTCGCTTATCGTCATCCTGCCGGCCGCCCTCCTCCTCATCTCGACGCCAGGGTCCTACCTCACCCTCTTGTTTGGGCCGCGCTACGCGGGAGCCGCCGACGCCCTCCGGCTCCTTTCGGTGGGCGCCATCGTCTACACGGTCGCCTTCCTGAACACCGCCATCCTCACCGCGATCGGGCAGCCAGGCGCCAGCACCCGCATCATCGGAATCGCGGCCGCCCTCAATCTCGCCTTAAACCTTGCGCTCGTGCGGCCGTTCGGGCTCCTCGGCGTCGCCGCCGCCACGCTCGCCAGCTACCTCTACATCCTCATCCACTCAACGCGGAAGGTCCGAGAATTCCTCCACACGCCCTACCCATGGCGGCAATGGATCTGGCTTATGGTCTGCGGCGCGGCCTTCTGGGCCCTCATGACGGCAGGGCGGCCCTGGCTGCAGCTGCCGGTCCTGTGGCGCGAGGCGCTGCTTGCCGTCCTTGCCGGCGCCCTCTATCTTGGCCTCCTGTTCGCCGTCAAGATCCTGGGCCCGGACGACCTCCGCATCCTGCGCAGCTTCCTGCGCACGCCGGCACGGAGCCCAGACCGCGCTTAAGCGCCT
>CAYUKJ010000183.1:0-2289 GCA_964445245.1 uncultured Methanosarcinales archaeon
GCCTTGTGGGGAGGCCGCCGGATGACCAAGGCTCCGAAGCGCTTGCTATGCATTAACCCCGAGATGAGCACACTGGCCGAGGCCTACAGCTCCCTCGACGCGACGGACCCGCACCGCCCCCGCCCCCGGTTGCACAAGAAACAACCCGAGTTCCTCAGTCTTGGCCAGCTGATCGAGGCGCCTCCGGAGACCGCCATCCTCTCGCCACGGGGCGACCCGGAGATCCTTGAGATCGTTGCGGCCCGCTTGGGCAACTGGAAGGCCTCCAAAATCGCGGAGCACTTGGGTTATATCCATCACGCCATTCGCTTTGCCGACAAATTCTCTCGCCTGCAATCCCGCGATCCGGCCTTCGATACGGTCTCCTCTCCAGCGTACACAGCGGCCCGCAACGCCCGCCGTGTGGAAACACGCCATGCGCAAAACCTCACGTTGATGGATCTCCTCGAAAACTTGTCGCCCCCTCCCTTCGGAGGCAGGACCGACCCGCTCGCCTGCTTCAACAAGGCCGCCGGCCGCATGATCGGGCTCTACACTTCCCAATTCGGCCATTCCGATATGGACCCCGAGGCGGGGCTCTTTCGCTCTTCGCTGACAACCACGTTCACGTACCTTCTGGGCACCCACTCTTCCATTTTGTGGGCGTCCTTGGAGGGCGAAGAACCCCTCGACGTACTCGACGGCATCCTTGCACCGCCCCGCAATAACCTTTGGACACAAATGCAGGACGACGACCTCCTGCTTGGACACCTGCGGGCCTTCAAGCCTGCCAGAGGAGGGACGGTCGCCTTGGCGCTGCGCTTAAATCCCAACGGGCCCGATGAGGACCACCGCACCGTTCGGCTGGCCCAGGACGGCACGCTTCTGGAGACGGCCTACGGGGACAATCCGGAATTTCGCGAGCACATCGACGCGATCCTGACCGATTTCCTGGCGCCGGCCAAAAAGTATTTGGCCACACAGTCCAACCCCCCCGAAACGCCCGTCGCCACTCCACGTCCCAAGCGCGTGCCGAAGGTCAAGACAGCTGATATCCGCACTGGAACAGAGCCCCTCCTGTGGCTGCGCGAAGCGGCCAAGGGCCTTGGCGTGGCCCTGGATTTCAAGTACGAACACCACGATGCCGAACAATATGAAGACAACGGGGCCGCCTTTCTCCTTGGGGACGCCTACAAGCGCCTTCTCGGCGACCCCCCTGAAACGCACAACCCGTCCGTCTGGCTCAAATATCGCGGGTCGCTTGACAAGAAGGGCCGCGGCAATGCGCCTCAGCCGTTCCTTGACGTGTTGGACGGCAAACGACGCCTCAATGGCCGGAACTTCGGCGACCTCACGTTCCAGGATCCGTTGAGCAGCTTCGGACCCTTTGCCCCCGACATCGCCCTTGACATCGACTACTACATCTCGACGCCCGCCAGCAACGACGGCGACGAGCGCGTCCTCCATCTGGACCTGCTCCAAGACAGACCAGGGCATTTTGTCGTCGAGCGAGCCACGTACACTAATTGCACCGAAACGAAAATGCTCGAACAGGAATTTTTCGCCCAGCGCCACAACAACTACAAATTCTTTGGCGGCGCGCAGCTTAAGGCCGCTGGAGAAGACTGGCGGCCTTACCTGCATCGGATGCTGGAGATATTCGCAGGGGTGCCCCGGCGGCGCTGGCACGACCCACGGCAATACGCGGGCGGGGCGGCTATGGCGAGGTTTTGGAGCGAGCCCTTTTACTGCTGTTCCCTGAAGAGCTGGCCGCGCACGGGGCATGCCTGTCACTGCGCGACGGCTTCACCTCGGTGCCTCACCTGAACCTGGGCACCGTCCAGCTGCCCCCGTCGGGGCTTTCCCACCTTGCCGACAGCGAGTTTGTGCAGCATGGCGCGCCGCTCCTAGTCGAATACTTGGCGGCCCGCATGGACCGGCCCGAGGCCGAAGCGCTGGTGGAGCAGCGGGTCACCCGCTTCTATCTTCAGGGGGGACAGCTGTGTCGGCAGCGCCTCCAGGGCCTCCTTGATTGCTTAAAAACCAGCTCATATCAGGACAACTCTCCGATAGTAAACACCCCGATGGGTTTTTATAGCCAGAAAGATTCCATAAACGCATGACGCTGTCCGAGAAACTCAAGGAGGTCAGGGCGAAAGCCGAGGCCCATGCGATCTCCGAAGCCCTGATGTCGCAGCAGGCGCGTCTGCGGGAGCTCCAGGCCTTCTTGGTCAGTCCGCAAACCCTCGACCTCGTCGTCGGGAAGCTGGGCAAGGATTACCTCGTGATCCTGCCGATGGACGCTGATAG
>CAYUKJ010000184.1:0-2280 GCA_964445245.1 uncultured Methanosarcinales archaeon
GCCCCGGCTACTGGTACGGGGGCGCCTGCCACGGCGCGCCCCCGCCGGCGGGGGACTGCTCGGCCTCCGTCGTCTTCTCCGGCGCGTGCGAAAAGCTGTGCATCGGCTACGAATACGATCCGGCCGCCGGGATGTGCCGCGAGGTTTCAGGCGGCTGCTGCGAGATGCAGAGCCCATTTGAAGCCATGGGGGCCTGCGTCAGCGCCTGCGGCGGCCCGAAGGCCTGCGGAAAGGACGGCGACTGCCCTGCGGCCCGCTACTGCGTCAACCAGACCTGCCAGGCGAGGCTTGAGACCTGCGTCGACGGGGTCCAGAACCAGGACGAGACGCACCCCGACTGCGGGGGCGTCTGCGGCGGCTACTGGCACCAGGAGCGGTGCCAGAAGACCGAGCCGCCCCAGTGCGAGTCCGCCTCTGACTGCAAGCTCCTCTTCTCGAAATGCGACTGCCTCGCCGTCTCCGTCACTGACCCCCGGGGGAACTGGACCGGCGGCGCGGACTCCTGCGGGGAGAACCTCTGCAAGGATTGGGAGCCCCGCTGCATCAAGGGCAACTGCACGGCCGAGCCGGCCCTCCCGCCCCGGCCCACCGTCACGCTCAAGAACCTTTCGCTCTACAACGAGAGCCAGGACCTTGTCTCCGTAGGGCGCGCCATCATCGAATTCGAGGCCGACGCCCCCGGCAGCATCGACTGGTTCGGCTACATCTACGTCTACAAGGACGACAACGACCGCCTCTCCAAGACCCCCCAGGGCGACCGCCTCGAGACCGGCCCCATCCTGCACGGCATGACGCGCACGAAGATCTTCGCCATCTCCGGCATCCCCTACCGCTACGACTCCGGCCCCCGCGTCGTCCGCATCGAGTGGTTCGACAAGCGCTCCCGCCAATACCTCTTCTCCATGATCGAGACCATCACTATCCAGAAGAACTACGAGAAGCGGACGCCTCCTCCTTAGCGCCCTTCAGATGCTTTCCTCATGGGAAGCGGTTTGTGTATTCACGGGCGAGCTTTGGAGCGTTGCCGTCCTTAAGGGCGAGGCGTGACTCTTTGCGATAGCCGTAGCCGACGGGGGACTTGCCCCTCCTCAACACGCCTTGGGCGTGTTGGGAGCACAAAAACCCCTGCGGGGGTTTTTGATTGCCTACGGGGTGTCGGCAGAAGCGCGTGCGTCAAAATGACGCCGAGCAGGACGGCAACGCGACTTCACCGGCTACGAGGCAGGACCGATGGGAAGCAACCACCCATAGGCAGATGCCACCGGAGTCACCGACGTCACAATCTTTAAATACCTTCGGGGTTCCCGCAAACCGACGCCTCCATAGCTCAGCGGTAGAGCGTTACCTTGGTAAACCTTCCAAAGAGGTAAAGGTCCCGAGTTCAATCCTCGGTGGAGGCTTCCTCGCCATGTCCTTGCTTCGCCCTCCGGCGCATGTGTTGTCCGCCGAGATTTGACCATCGCACTCTTGGCGCCTACAATGCGCAGGGCGAGTGCTCAGTTTCAATCTTCGGTGGAGGCTCTTCCGATTGCGCAGGTAACGCATTGTGCTTGGCTTGATCCACCGAGAATTGACCATCGCACTCTTGGCGAGCGTCTTCGCATCTCCATCGTGCAAGTGCGTGCGCAAGGCGAGTGCTCAATTTCAAATCTCGGTGGGGGGGTTGCTCAAGTGCATTGCATCGGAGACGCCCGACAAACCGTAATACCCACGCCCAAGTCCGACAAAGGGCCGACCTAATGTGCCGCCTGGTCCGGTGTCTGGACGGGGCAGTATTCAACCCAGAAAAAATCCCTGTCTAGCAAGGTCTGCCGATGTGGTGAAACAAACTCTTGCTGCAAATCCGGCTAGGCTTTCTTCACATTCACGGCCTTGAGGCCGCGATCGCCCTGCTCCACATCAAAGGTGACGGCGTCATTTTCATGCAAGGCCACGCCCTCTGGCAGGGATGATTTGTGCACAAAGACCTCTTTTCCGTCTTCGCCGGCGATGAATCCAAATCCCTTCATTTCGTTGAAAAACTTTACAGTTCCTTTCATAGTTCTTACTCCGCACTATGCACTCTTTATCTTCAGAACCAATCCAACATGTTTGTGGAATCAATGACAAACAGCCAACTAGTTCTTACGGCGGTAGAAAAAAAGGCTCCCTTTTAAATGCTTCCGTTGGGATGCGGGTTGAAGAGGACATGGCCGTTTATAAAGCCTGGTTGTGGCCGGGCCGCAATGAAAATCTCGCTTCGCTCGGCTTTTGTGGCCTGCTCGCTGTATCTAAGTGCAT
>CAYUKJ010000185.1:0-595 GCA_964445245.1 uncultured Methanosarcinales archaeon
GAGCCCGTCCTTGGCCTGGCGCACCTGCTCCTTGAGCGCCTGCACCTGCAGCCGCATCTCCTTCTGCTGGACCATGGACATCGGCGAGGAGACGAGGATCGAATCGACCTGCCGCAACCTCTCCAGCGCCACATCGAGGTCGCCCAGCGCCTCCTGGATCTGCTGCTCGCGGGGCTTCAGCTTCTGGATGTCGCTCGGGTTCGTGGCGTGCAGAAGCAGCGTGGCGGCCATCTCGAGGTCCGCCCGCGTCTTCATGGCCACGGCATCCATCTGCGTCCGCTCGTTCTCCGTGAGGCGCTTGATCAGGATGTCGGCCGTGTCGCGGCCCGGCCGCCCCAGCAGGTCCCGGCACATGTCCCGGTGGCGCAGCGCGTCCTTGTGACCCGGGTCCTTGGCCAGGGCTTCCTCGAAGGCCTGGAGGGCGTCCTCGTAGAGTTGGTTCTTGAAGAAGTTGAGGCCGGCTCGGTACTTGGCCTCGGCCTCCGCCTGCAGGGCCTCACCCTTGAGGGTCGTTTCCTTGACCTCCTGGGTGATGAGCTCGCGCGCCTTGGTGGACTCGGGGCCCTCGGCGGGCGGTTGGGGGTGGGGCATGGGG
>CAYUKJ010000185.1:605-999 GCA_964445245.1 uncultured Methanosarcinales archaeon
CTCCGGCAAGGAAGCGATCTGCGGCGTCTTGACGGCCGGCGCCTTCCTGGGCGATGGGCGTCTGGCCGACCTCGCTCGGTTCGCCCGCCCCCGGCACGTCTGTGGTCTCGGGCAGGGGCGGCAGGGGAAGCATGTCGCCTTGCTGCGGCAGCGGAATCGGCGCGACCGCCTCAAGGGCCTGGGCCATGGGCAGCGGCGGCGGTTCTGCCGCCGGTGCCGCGCTCTCGGTCTCGGCCAGGGTCAGGGGCGGAACCTCGGCACGGGGCATGTCGGCAATGGGCGCCGCCGGCCGGTGCGCCGGAGCCGGGGCTTCCTCCATCTCGGGTTCGGCGAGCGCTTCGGCTGCGGACGCGCCGCCGGTCGCGGCAGGGGCAGCCATAGCCCGCAAGTCCCC
>CAYUKJ010000185.1:1009-2260 GCA_964445245.1 uncultured Methanosarcinales archaeon
ATCGTGGTCTCCCCGGGCGCTTCCTGGGCCAGGGATTCCTTCTCCTTCTCCAGGAGGGCCCGACTGCGGGCGGCTTCCGCCTCCGCCGAAGCCGTCGCGCGCGGCGCGTCTTCCGCCTGCAGCGCCGGGGTCATTTCCGCCTCGACCGACGACGTGCCTGACCTGACGGCAACGGTCTCGTCGACGATTTCCACTTCCTCTGTCGCCGCATCGTCCTGGGCCATGGCGGCGTCAGAAGCAGCCGCGGTCTGCGCATCGGGGTCCGACACCCCCTGGTCTGCTTCCGCAGTCACTCCCTGGCCCTCGGCCGGCGCGGGGGCCTCGCTTTGAGCCTTGGGTTCGGACTTGCGGCACCCGGTCAGGAGCACGCCCAGCCCGACAGAGAGCCCCAGTATGAGCAGAAGGATTCGTCGCACGTTGTTCACTCCTCAGTCATGCCTGACCCGGCACGAAAAGTTGACCTCCAGACGACGATGGCTGGCAAGGGGCCGCCCTTCGCCAACTCACTTGATGGGTCCTTCTGGCGGTTGGGGCTGTGGCGCACCATCCTTGGGCTTCTCCTCGGGCTTCGGTTCCTGGCCGTCCTTGGCCTTCTCCGGAGCAACCGCAGGAGCTCCGGTTCGCTTCTTCAGTGTATCCTTAATCCAGGCATCGAGTTCCAGGTCCCAGACGACCTCAATCTGCTCTTCGACACCCTCGGCGGTACTCGACTTGGGCGGTCGCTGCATGATCCGTTTGTACTGAGTGCTCCTTTCCAGGGAGCGGATGACGATGTAGTACCCGCCATCGCGGATCTGTGGGGCGCCACCAATGAGCTCACGCTTGCCGTCCTCCAGGATCCTGTACCGGGAGACACGGAAGTTACACCTCTTAACATCGACCAACCCCCAGCCCGTGCTGAAGTCATGTTCCTTCTTGCGCACCATTTGTTTATCGCCGATGGGGACGGGCTTGAGGCGCGCCCCCAGGCCCTCGTAGTACTGCGCCAAAGAGCGCAAAACCGGCTGGTCTCCCTGCCACTTGGGCTGGCGCTTGCCGTCCTTTTCCTCGGTCACCACCCAGTCCTGCCAGGTCAGGCTGCCAACGGTCTTGGGCTTGAGCAGGACGAAGGGCGGGTTCGTACGGATCTCCTCGCCCTCGGGCGTCACGAGCACCACGTTCAGGCGCACCTCGACGTTCTTCTCCTGGTCTTCCCCGACGCTGACGATCTGGATCCGGCAGATGACGGGGGTGAGCACGAAGTCCGTGTAG
>CAYUKJ010000186.1:0-2247 GCA_964445245.1 uncultured Methanosarcinales archaeon
CAACTGTTCACTAGGCGGGATTTCTGCAAAGGCTTTCTGGTCAGAAGCTTTCTTTCCTGGTTAGGTCGGGTTCTGCAAAAGGAACAAGTGAATGGTAGGAAACCCCGGAATGCCCTGAAATCATTAGGGAAAACCCCGGAAATTCTCTCTCGGCAATCTCGAGGAATTCCGAGCGTTCCCCATCCAGGCAGGCCCTCTCGGTATGCCTTTTCGCCTGAGGCTCCCCTTGAGAAGCGCGCTGAAAGGTCAGTCCTGCCGAAGTCTATCCGCATCCGATCCCGCGATTGGGCCAATTCGTCTGCCTTAGAGAAATAGCGAGAAAAGGGGGGCAGGTTCCTACTGCGGGGCACGCGAACCCTGGACTTCCACACGCGGTCCTTGCCACGTGCAAAGGTCCCGGGCGGCCGGCTTTCGCGGTTCCCCTCCTATGCGTTCACAGGGCGCTACAGCGTGAAGCTGGGACAGGCTCAACATGACCTGGCTGTGGCGCCTACCACCTCGGAAGAGGGGCCATGTTCCGGAAAATTGGATGCTTCGACGGATTTCGTCCTCCGCTCGGACACCGGCGATCCGGACGTGGCCCCTCCCGGTCTCATCGGTGACTCATGGCCGAGGAGAGCTCTCCCACCTTCCCTCCGGACGAACCGCAAAATGTCTGATGGCTGGTGCGGGCTCTCCCGGCCTCCAACTTATGACAGCCAATCCTGCTAGTGGGGGATGGCGAATAGTCAAGGATCCGGATTGGCCGTCTCCAGTTTCGGCGACCATGCCGATATAGCTAAGTCGTCCTCCGCCTGGGGCGCATGGCATGGTCGCCGGTCTCTTAGGGGGGCGCGGGGGTCTTCTCCCACAACGGGGGAAAGGCCGAACCGGGGTCCGCGCCTCCACCCAAGATGGTCCCGCGCTGTGGGAACTCGACATCCTGGACTGATGACGAGCGCGCGCGGGACCCCTCTTCTCGATGGGGCTGGCTGGGCATGCGTGAGTCCTCAGGCAGTCTAAGCCGAGGGAGCGTCGACCGTAAGCCACACTGCACAGCCGGCCCCGCCACTTCTCGACTGCGGAGAGCCTCGCCGTCATGGCTCGGCGTCCGGCGCATCGCTGACAGCGGCAGGCTCTCCGCTAATACAAGGGGACGGCCCAATTGCAGTCGTCCAGCCCTCGGGACCGTCGCTGTTCTCAGGGCCCAGTCATCGCTGCAGGCAAGCCGTCCCTCACGCCCGAACAGTAAAAGGGTGGCTTCCCGATGCGCAGGCGCCTTGTGGTGCAGGGGGGATTGCTTGCAAGGCAGCCTTGGGGATCGGGAGCCACCCCCCTATGCAGAGCCGAGACGGTGTCCCGTCGATGGCAGCATTCTGCGGGGACGATCGTGCCCCGGCGCGCTTGCCTCTTCCAGGGGAACCCGGAGTGGGTGAGTAGGTCCCGTGGGGATACCGGCAGTCCATGCATGACTGCCTCACCTTCCTGCGCTTCCTATGCCCTCCGGCTCCTTCTAGGTCCAGGCGAGTCTCCGGGCCGGTCGTCCCTTCCCTCCTTTCGTGTGGGGCCGCATTTGTGTTGTCGCCTTGTGGACTACCCGGCACGGCACGTGCAGGGCCAAGGCAGCCTTCGGATGCGGCCCTTGTCCATTTGGCTGAGATGCTTGGCCCCGCCCTGCAAGCCCAGCATCTCGGCAAGGGATGGCCGTCAGGCCCCGCCGTGCGGCCCAGCCTCCCGAGGCGAATCGGCTGGTCCGACTTCCTGGCGGCCATCCCGTCCCGTCTCATTTCGCCCTGATGGGACATCTGCGGCAGCGCTTCGGCGTTGAAGAGTCCGCGGAACCGGCCCATCACGAAAGGGCGGCCGCCGGTCTGCGCTTGGAAGGCGACGCTCCTTCCGGCAAGGGCCGCGGCCGTCCCCGGGCGAATCGCGCCGCGTGTCCGAGTAGTCAGGTCCGCGAGGGCGGCGCCGTATCTCGATTCGGGACCCTGTGCACGTTCAACGAGGGGTCAGGGATTAAGGGTGGCGTCGTCCTCATTCACGCTGGAGGTCAGTCATGGTCGTGGAGCGAGGTCCTCCTCAGTCCAATAGGGGGGAAGGGAAGTGAGCACCGAGTAGGCGGCCGCCGTTGCCGTTGCACCACAACGGCGCGCCTCGGCGCGTTCGGGAAAGGCCGGCCCACCGCGCTGGAAGCTCCCCCCACCAGCTGCGATGAGGCAGTGGCACGCGCCGAGGCGGCCCACACTTGCGCGAGGAGAGGATGAGCCG
>CAYUKJ010000187.1:0-2229 GCA_964445245.1 uncultured Methanosarcinales archaeon
GGAGTTCACGGTGAACAGCGCGACTGCCTCGACCTCATACAGGTCTTCCTGGAGCGTGTTGGTGTAGGCGCTGGCGTAGATGCCGTCATTGGAGGCGTTGTCGTTGTGCGTGCCGTCGTCGAAGAGAGTGAGGACGTCGGGAGGCTCAAAGGTGACTGTGGACCGGTTCGAGAAGCGGCTGATGTAGGCCGTGATGTTCGCCCCCGTCACATTGGTGCCATTGTGGTTGATGCGTGCATAGATTGTGATGTTCTCCAGCGGCTCGATCGAGTCCTTATTGCGGCCCACCTGGAGGAAGGTATGGGTCTTGTAGGCCGCGGTGGCGGCGAAGGTCATGTCGGGGCAGGTGACATTCGTTGCGTTCACCAAGAGCTGCCAGGTCCCAGCCTGCAGGTTCTCGACATGGAAGGCCCGTACGCCGTCCTCCTCGAAGTACGTGATCGTGGCGTTGTCCGCGTCGCTGGGCCGGATCAAGGAGGCGTCGGGCCGCCGCAGCGCGATGCTGAGGTTGTTCGTGCAGTTCTGGTAGTCGGTGAGGGTGCGGTTCCAGTAGTCCCCGACGGCGCGGTACGACAGGTCCAAGTCAAGCTGCTCGGCAAGGCCGTCAAGGACGAAATCAAACGAGACGTTCTGGCTGTTGTTCAGCAAGCCGGTGAAGGGCCCGAGGGCCGGGTGCGCAGTGTTGTTTGCGCTGCTGTTGATATCGGACTCGTTGGCAAAGATTCCTTCGCCCAGGCCAGGCGATTGGATGGGCGGGGAGAGCAGCTGCGAGGGCAAGGAGAGGAAGTCGTTGACGTCTGTGAGCACCTCGTCGTCCTTGTGCAGCCAGAAGAACCAGCTGGTGAAGCCCCGCACGCGGGTTTCTTCCACATTGTCGAGGCTGGCGCTCACCACGTTTGTGAAGAGGTCCCCGAACCAGATGAACGGGATCTTGAAGACCTGGCCGACGATGGGGTCCTCGATGCGCATGTTGGTTATTGTCAGCGGCAGCGGGATGCCCAGGACCGGCCCGACGCCCTCGATGACGCGGTACGCGACATTTGGGTTGAGGAAGTCGTCCCCGAAGGGCGGGTCGTACATGAACCACTTGGGGCTGGGGTTGTCCTTGTTGAGGTTGAGGTTGTAGAGGAATGTGGACTCGGGGGCCATCTGGTTGGAGGCCTCGCCCAGGAGGAGGTCGACGATAGCGTCGCCGATCATGCTGATGAACTTGCCCGCGCCCGGCGCAGCCGCGTTGGCGGCGATGTCGATGAGCTTCTTGATGGCCATCTCGATGTAGACGATGAAGTCGCTGCCGTGCAGCGGCGTCCCGACGTCCACGATGCGGCGCACGTCCGACTCGTAGCCGTAGGCGGCGTAGTAGTTGGCGACCAGGCCGCCCATCCCGACTCCGACCAGGTCGACGCGCGGCAGGCCGGTCTCAAGCAGGATCTCGTCGATCTGCTTGCCGACGCCCTTGGCGCTGCGCTTGACGTCCTGGTTGGCAAGCTTGATGTTGAACATGGAGCTTGAGAGGCGCATATTGATGTGTATATAGGGATAGCCGGGGGGGCCAAGCTCGGTGAGGTTGCACCCAAGGCCTTCGACGGTCGCGTCGCGCAGGCGCGCCACGTTGCACAGCGCCCGCTGGCAGTCCAGGCGGGGGAAAGTGAGGCCGGTATCTGGGTCGCTGATGGGCTTGCCGGTCTGCTTCATCGCGTACTCGATCTCGTTGGGGTTCGTGGTGGGGAACTTTGAGAGGATGGCGGCGGCGCAGCCAGAGACCATTGGGGTGGCCATGGAGGTGCCGTGGCACTCACCCAAGCCGCCGCTGCCGGCGTCGCATTCGTGCCCCCAATGGCCTGCCGTGGAGGTGATCTCGCTGCCTGGGGCCAGGATGTCCAGGTTGGCGGCGCGGTTGGTGAAGCAGGCGATCTTGTCGGCGGCGGTCGTGGCGTCTTCGCACCCGGCGTAGGGCCATAGGATGTTGTCGCCTATATCCGCGTCATAGACGGCCCCCACGGATATGACGTTCTTGTGGCAGGGTGGGAAGATGATGCCTTTGAGGATGTTCTCGTTGCCGCTTGCGGCCACCAGTACCATGCCGAGGCTGTGGGCCTTTTCCAGGGCAACGTCCATTTCGCTGCCCTTGTAGGGGCAGGATTGGGGGTTGGCATTGTAGGTGAAGTCCCCGTAGCTCATCGAGATGACGCTGATGTTGTACTTGTCCTTGTTCTTGATGCACCAGTC
>CAYUKJ010000188.1:0-2201 GCA_964445245.1 uncultured Methanosarcinales archaeon
CTGTTCGGGCCGCCAAGGACCGAACATCCCAGCGACAGAAAGTCGCTGTGGACCTGCGGGGTGCCGAGCAGGACACGCCCCGAAGGGCGTGACCGTCGACCCGCCCGCAACTGAAATGTCGATTTCACCGGCACGCCACGATTCCGTTTAACATATCGGGTCCGTGTTAAGTGGCCTGAGCGACTGAAGGGAGAGAAAGCACAGCGGGGTGCGAACGATAGTGAGCAAGTTGCCCGAAGCCCGCCTATTTTTTAACAAGATTATTTTCAGGATTTTTATGATCATATTTTGCAAGAATTTCTTTTTTAACAAGATTAAACGCTTCTTCAATATCTACCCCAAGTTGATTTGCAAGACGACAAGTCCCGAAAAACAGATCACCAATACCATCTATAAAAATCTCTTTGTTTTCCTCAACAAATTTTTTACGCTCCTCTTCAGATTTATACCTCAAATGTTGAGACATCTCGATTAATTCTTCATGTAAATGGTCAAACTTATCAACATTTGGGACATCTTTCCAATTGTTTCGCTCAGCAAAAAGTTTGAGTAATTTCTGAGCTTCTTTCATTGTGGCGATTTGTTTTTCTTCCATATGATTAAATGGCCTCCTCCCCGGCCCTGATGCGCTGGCTTGCAGGTGGCGCGATGATGGATTCAGACCGCATCGCGCGCCATAAGGAAGGCCAATATATAAAAAATCTTCCACTTCGGCGCCGAAACGTTAATATAATCCCCGCAGCCGTGAGCAGGACGCTTGGGGGAACTGCATGGGCCTGCCTGCGCTGGTCTGGGCGGCGATCGCCGTCGGCTATGTCGTGCTCAATATCGTGATTGCGCTGCACGCGTACCGCTTCACGCGCGTCGTGCCGCAAGACCGGGCACCACCACGCACCTACACGTCGCTGTGGCAGAAGCTCAAGCTCTGCCTCTCCGGCTCCCCCTCGGTGCGCTTCGCCATAACGGAGACCCCCAAAGATGTGGGCCTGGAGTATGGGGAAGTCAAGATGCCGACAAGGGACGGCCTGAGCCTGGCCGGGTGGTGGATCCCCCACCAGGGGGCCTCGGCCACAATCCTGCTCCTGCATGGCTGGGCGTCGAACCGCTCGGAGCTCTTGCCGCATGCCAAGCTCTTTCACGAGGAGGGCTACCACGTCTGCATGGTCGACCACAGGGGCTGCGGCGACTCGCAGGGCGGCATCGTCACCTTCGGCGAGCGGGAGGCCTGGGACGTCGAGGCCGCCGTCAAATTCATCCAGAAGGCGGCTCATGGCCCCATCGGCGCTGTTGGCGTCTCGATGGGCGGCGCGGCGCTGGCCCGCTACCTGTACAAGCGCAAGAAGCACGGCATCTCCGTTGCCGTCTTCGAGTCGACGTATTCCTCGCTTCTTGACACGGCGGCGCACCGCTTCTGGCACCTCTACCGCCTGACGCGCTACCCCTTCGCGTGGCTCCTCGTGTGGTGGGGCGGAGTCCTGACCGGCTTTGGGGCCCTGCGCCTCTCGCCGGCCCGCTACCTCTCCCACGTCAAGGTCCCCGTCTACATCGCAGGCGGCACCGAGGACTTCCGCGTCCCGCCCGCCGACACCTTCAAGCTCTTCCGCGCCGCGAAGGGCCCCAAAGAGGTCTGGCTCGTCGACCGGCACGGGCACGAGCTGATCCTGGAGGGAGCGCCGGAGGAGTACCGGAAACGTGTCCTGCCGTTCCTTGCAAAATACCTGCGGCCTAAACGTCTTGCCCAGAAGGTCGAACTCGCAGCATGACAAGACGATCAGTTATGGGCCCGCCCGGACTCGAACCGGGGGCCTTCGCTGTGTAAGAGCGACGTCATGGCCGCTAGACTACGGGCCCGGCATGATTCATGGTGAAGGATTGAAAGGAAGAGGCCCGAGGAGTCATGGTTGTGGAGGGCCACTCTGAGGGGCTACGCCCCTTAGGAACCCCCTGATGGGCCATGAGGGATTCGAACCCCCGACCGTCCGATTAAGAGTCGGATGCTCTACCAGGCTGAGCTAATGGCCCATGGCTGCCGAAAAGCCGGGGGACGTTTTTAAAGCTAACTATTGACAAGATTCCGTTGAAATCATTCGCCTGGTGGCGTCCGCCACCCTGCTCGCGAGGCTCTGGAGCAAGCAAGGATGCCGTATCCCCGTAGCCCTCAGAAACCCAAGGGGTTTCTGGGGTCCCAGAAATCCTCTTGG
>CAYUKJ010000189.1:0-2196 GCA_964445245.1 uncultured Methanosarcinales archaeon
TTCGTTTCGTGCAAGACAGCTACCAATGCTTCTCTGAAAGCTTCCTGCGAAGTATTTCAATATTTTGTTGCACGAACTTCAAATGGGGGCATAGGTTAAGGCGTCTGGACCGTAATCTTCACGACCTTGTCTCCCTTCGCGATCTTCTCCGCGACCTCCATGCCCTCGACGACCTGGCCGAAGACCGCGTACTTGCCGTCCAGGAAGGGGGTGTCGGTGAGCGTGACGTAGAACTGGGAGGTCGCCGAGCTGAGGTCGTCGCCCTTGCGGGCCATGCCCAGCGCACCTTTTGTGTGGTTGTGCTTGTCGCTGGCTTCAAGGGGGATCGTCTGGTTAGAGCCGCCTCCGCCGGTGCCGGTGGGGTCCCCGGTCTGGATGACAAAGCCCGGCTCGACGCGGTGGAAGGTGAGGCCGTCGTAGAAGCCGGCTTTGGCGAGGCCGATGAAGTTCTGGACGGTGACGGGGGCGTCCTGGTCAAAGAGCTCTACCTTGATGAGGCCTTTCTCCGTTTCGATGATCGCGATGGGGGCCATGCGGGGTTCCTCCGTGGGGGTGGCTGTGTCGTTTTCCGTCTCGTTGCGGGGGAGGCTGGGCCCGACGACGGGCTCCTCGGCCGGGGGCGGCGACGTGGCGTTTAGGGTGGCCTGGCGCGCGGCTACGACGGATTCGTGCTCCTTGTACATCGCGTCAAAGTCGTCCTGCTCCTGGCCAGACTTGCCGTCCCAGTCGACCTTCCAGGTGATGATGCGCAGCCCCTGGATGTCGGCCATGCGGTCGTCGAAAAGGTCGAAGTGGTCCATGTAGCGGCCCTCCAGGTAGAACAGCTTGGTGAACGTCGAGTTGACAAGCCGGGGGTCGAGCATGAGGGCGGCCGGCGTCGTCGTGTCGAAGATGACGTCGAAGCCTATCTCGTGCTGGGGCAGGGGGTAGCGCACGATGCCCGAGGCTTCCGTGACCGCGAAGGCCGAGGGCCGGGCACGCGACTCCCCGACCTTCTGGCCGCTGCCGCTGTCGACGGTGGCGATGACCAGGTAGGAGTTCGTGATGTTCGAGGCGTTGATCATCGCTGACTCGAGGACGGTGTTGTAGCCCCTGTCGGGGCCTAGGCCGACGTTGAAGACGCAGCGGAACATCTCGGACTCGCCGGCGCGGCCGCAGCGCACCTTGTTCTGGCTGACGTAGTTGGGCCAGGGCGAGATCCACGAGTTGCCCTCGGCGTCCGAGTCGATAGGGGCGACCTGGTTGTAGTAGTCCTCGGCCTCATTTTCAGACAGATTGAGGCGCGCCTGCATCAGCGCGAGGGCCTCGTCGCGAGGATTCCGCTTGACGGCGTTGTAGATGAAGGCGCGCCGGAAGTCCCAGGCCCCGAAATGCGCCCAGACGCCGGCCTTGCCGACCATGTCGCCGCTGGTGATGAAGTAGTTGTCCGGCGGCGCGCAATGCGTCTTCTCGAGGACCTTGCCCTGCGTCGCCGCGGGCACGCCGGCCTCTGCGAGGATCCGGCGGGCCTCCTCCTTGTCCACGCGGACGATGCGGTGGAGGAGGTCGTGGTGGCCGACGATGTCGTCGGCTTCGGCCTGCAAGACGTCAAAGGCAGTGTTGCTGCCGCAGTCCAGCATCCGCAGGATGCCCATCGCCAGGTCCACGTCATCGGTGATGAGGACCTCGCCGATCCAGTGAGCCATCGGCGTGTTCTGCGTCGCGCCGTCAAAGGTGACGCGCCGGTCCGCAATCGCCTTGAACCAATGCCCGAAGTCCCACCAGCTGTTGATGATTGCGTCCGGGGCCGCCTGCTCCCGAATCTTGGTGAGGGCGTCCCACCATCCGTCGGAGACGATGGGGACCTGGTTCTTGCCGACCTCGTTGGCGCCCTTGATGGGCTGCACAAGGAAGAGGACGCCAAGCAGGATGACGATGCACAGCGACGCGACCAGGCGCGGGACGCGGAGGCCGCGGTGGAGGAGGCCGGTGAAGAGGTGGTGGAGGCGGCCCAGCGCCACCCCGAACGCGAGGGCAAAAGCCGGGACGAGGAGGAGGATGAAGCGCGTACCCTTGAGGCCGGCGTACATCGTGCCGATGAACCAGAGCGTCAAAAAGACCGCGAACTTCACGTCGACTTCCGGGTAGCGAAGGGAGTAGAGGAGGCCGACGACGATTGGCAGGGCGAGCAGAGTGAAGAACCATGCCGGATGCGTC
>CAYUKJ010000190.1:0-2182 GCA_964445245.1 uncultured Methanosarcinales archaeon
CAACGGCTCGCCTGTAAGGGTGGCGGTCCATGATGTCAACGGAACCTCTTCCGGAGGAATGTTTATATTGCGCCCGGTCTTCCCTGGACGGCAGAATGGGCACGGACGCAGGAAGTCTAGAGGAGCGGATTCGGCAGCGGCTCAAGGACCTGCTCCAAAACGCGGCGCCTCAGGATGGACCCGGCCTGGCTCAGTCCTCAGACCAATCTCCTCCGCGGCCTGGCCCGGCCCCAGGCATCCCGCTCCAATGTCCTCCTGACATCCAGCGGCTTCAAGCCAGGCTGGTGCTGGCCGAGGAGCGCGCCCAGGCCGTCGCGGCACAATGCGGCCCGCAGGCCTACCACGCCAACCTCCGCTGCCTTGAGCGGCGCGCCCAAGCCTTTCGATGGCAAGGGGCCTTGGCGTTGCTTGAGGGGGCCGACCAGGACGCCCTCCAGCACGTTCAAAAAGCAGTGGACTGCGCCCCCGGCTCGATTGCTGCCCAGATTGCCGTGGCGCGCCTCTACGAGCGGCACGGACAATATGACAAGGCCGTCGAGCACTACCGGATCGCCTTCGCCTACCGCGACTTGCCGGAGATGGAAGAAAAGATTGCAGCGCTCAATGACAAAGCCAAACATCAGGCGGAAGAGCGCTGGCGGCTCTCCCCTGACGAGAAGCGACAGCTGGATGGTTATTTGTCGAAGGTCTTCGACCTGTCGTCGTGGCCCCAACAAGCGAAAGACCAAGCGACAGACTACCTCCAATTGTTTTCCGAGCTTCCGCAAAAACCCGGGAACTTTGGTAAACTCGCGGCCCTGGCCTATGAGCGGGACTTTCCCGACAAGCCACGCCCCTACCGCCGCCAGATGGGCTGCCTCCACGGCTTCAAGGCCGGGCTCCTCCAGGAATGGAACAGCAGGGCAGGGATGATTGAGGCACTGGAGCTGGCCCGCCGCTTCGATCCGACGCAGGCGCCCGCCTACTGCCAGCTCGCGGATATATATGCGCAGGACGGTGCTCTTGACACCGCCAAGAAGCTCTACCGGACTGCGTTCATCCTGGAGCCGTGGGACGAGCGTGCGCAAAAAAAATGGGAGGCGCTGGATCCCACGACATGAAGGAGGACGAGCTGAGCGGCTTGGAGCGGCGGATCCGAAAACGCCTCCAGGATCTCGTGGACCTGCAGCGCTTGGCCGCCCCGCCCGCCACGCAGGTGCCACGCGATGTGCCTCCACAGAAAGCGTACACACCCCCACCACCTGACCCTTTGAAGGCGCCCACAAAACCCGCCCCGAAAGCGAGAGCACCTCCCCCCCATAAAAAAACGCCTCCGCCCAAACCCGTGGCGCCGCCCCCACCCCCAAGCGCGGCCACTCCACCGCAGCCAAGATATCCGCCGTTTCCCCCGGATGCTCCTTTCTTCGAGGAAGCCGGGCTGCGGGACGCGTACAGCAAGGACCCGGGACTGGCCGCCCTCAGTGACATCGGCTTGTCGACGGTTGATTCCTCAGCGGAGTTGGTTCTGATGGCGGCCCGATGCTCATTCCAGTTGGATGAGATGATCGCCCAATACGCCAAGTCGCTCTCGTTTGCACATTCGCAAAAGGGCTGGTCCTGGTACTGGAGGGGGGAGTGGGACCGCGCGCTGCCGGAAGTGGACGCCGCCCTCATGCACGACCCCAGCAATGTCTTGGCCCGGCTCGGCAAGGGCGACATCGCGGCGGGCCGCCGCCAATTCGAAGAGGCATTGCGCGCGTATGTGACGGTCCAGCAGGTGGATCCGTCGTACGCCGAGGCCAAGGAGAGGGCGGACGCATTCGCTGCCTATGCGAAGGCGCTGGGCCATTCGCCTCCAGACCTTCACAATCTCCATCGCGAGGTGGAGCGGGAGCGCCGGTCCTGGCCGCCGCTGCCCACCACCTATGCTGAGCTGAACCTGGCGTGGTGCCCGCAGGAGCGCGACCCCTTCCTGGCCGAGCTTGCGAAAAAATACCATGGCGAGTTCTTGGCGGCGAGCCGCAAAGGCCCGCGCCACCACGGCTATGCCTTGCACCAGGGCTTTGGCCACGAGCTGCGCGCGTACCATTACGAACTAATCGGGGCGGATCGTGATGCCGTCCGAGAGTATCAAGCGGCGCTGCTTTTCCGCCCCGAACTGCGCTTTGTGGAGCACCGATTGGGAGACATCTTCCTGCGCCTC
>CAYUKJ010000191.1:0-2172 GCA_964445245.1 uncultured Methanosarcinales archaeon
CGCTGTTCCGTACTCACGGCAT
Organism: uncultured Methanosarcinales archaeon; assembly: GCA_964445245.1. Lineage (GTDB taxonomy): Archaea > Nanobdellota > Nanobdellia > Woesearchaeales > JAHJEM01 > CAYUKJ01. The sequence continues at coordinate 23 of CAYUKJ010000191.1, forward strand.
AATTATGTCAATTGCGTCGGTATATGTCAATCGGCTGTGAATAGGTTGTTATTTGCGGTTTAAAACGGCTATCAGTGGTTATTATATGTCACCAACTGTCGCCTATAAAACTTAAATAAAAAAATAAAGACATGATCATGCCAAGCGGATGTGAATATGCTTGTGGATAGTTTTAACCCGTACGGCTGCCGTCGAGGATCCGGCTGCGGGGCGCCGGTCATGCTCTGGGCTTTTGCCTCGCCCAAGGGTTCTCATTTGGGAGCAGTCGTTCGCGGGGATTGCGCGTTTTTTTAGCGTGCGGGCCGGCAGGGGGGACGGCTCAAAAACGCCCGATTTTTTGGGTTGCGGGGGTAAAAAGAGGCCCGCCAGTCTCCCCTCGATTCTACCACCCGAACAAGGGCGGCAAGTCGCGGGAAGAGGGGCAAGAAGAAGTTCCGGGAAAGCATTCGGCAGCGACGGCGAAAACTTGAGGACTCGGAGGTTATCACAGATCGTGATAACCTCGTCCCGCTCGCCCCTGGTCAGGCGGAAGACGAAATCGTCAGGAAACCGCTCCTGGTTGCGCTTGACCGCCTGATTGAGCGCCATGGTAGTCACACCGTAAAGCCCCGCCAGGTCGCGGTCCAGCATGACCTTAACCCCGCGAATGATAAAAATCCGCCGCTCAATATGTTCTGCCGGGATCAATGCGCCCATGGCCTACAATGTATACGATCGACCGAGGGAAAAGTTCCTCTTAGAAGCGGCCGAACACTTCGAGGCCGTACTTGGAGGCCTTGGCGCCGGAGGGATTGGAGGCCATGCCGGCGTCGAATAAAGCCGCGGAGAGGGCTATCCAGACGCGATCCTGGATGCAGTAGCGCAGCCGGAGGTCCCATTCCATGCCCAAGGTGCGGGGGCCGGTGCGGATATGCTCGGCTTGAAAGAGGTAGTAGTCCACGTCCAGGATAAAGCCCCGGTACGCCGGAGGGGTGAATCCTCCCCCCACTACCATGATCCCGGATGCGCCGTCGCGCAGCCCGCTGGCGGTCGAGGTCGACGTGTAATTTCCCCCGAAAGCGTCGTAGGGCGTGGCCGCGAAGAACTCCCCGAACCCGGAGCGCTCCAGGCCGTTGAATCGGTGCCCGTGGGACGGGAAGAAAGCCTCGTCCGTTGTGGTAGTGGAGGGGTCGTCTCCGGAGCCGCGCGCTATGGAGAGACGCGCGATGCCTTCCCCGAGCCGTGGCAGGCGCTGCTTCCATTTGGCCTTGACGACCTGGGCGTTCCCCTGGTAAGTGATATGATTGGGCGCCGGGATGGCGCTGGTGGGCGTGGCCGCGCCTCGCTGGATCGCGGCCTCGCCGTCGAATACGATCGGGCCGTAATTGAGGCTGTAGCGCAGGCTGGTGAAGCTTCGCATGGCCTTGGAGACCATGCAGCCGTCCGGCCCCATGCCGTCGAAAGAGCAGCCGTATATCCTCTGGATCGCGCGGTCTTTCTCGAAGAGCTGGTTGAGCTGCCAGATGCCTTCGCTGGGAAGGTCCAGGGTCAGCCCATAGAGGGTCAGGGAATTCTCGGGGGCTTGCTGGGCGTTGCGGTCGGCGAAAGCGAAGCCTTCCAGCTTCATCCCCCACCAGGGCAGTTCCCCCCTCAAAGACGCGCCCGTGAGCCCGGCGCCGTCGTCGTCTAGGAGGAGCCCGCTTCCCAGCCGGTAATTCTGCCGGCCGAAGGTGGTCTCCACCGGATAGCCGAGAGGATGGATGACCTTGAGGTAGGCGTTCTCGATGAAGGGGGTGAAATTGCTGGCCGGGTAATTGTCCGCGACGCGCCTGAAAGGGGTTTGCAGGGCCGTAGTCGAGCCGGTGACTCCCAAGGCGCGCAGGGTCACGCCCACGTCCATGGTGACTTCTTCCGGGCCCCGGGACTCCAGGACGATGCGCTTGACCGCGATCGCGAGCCTGGCGTCGTTGGGGATGAAGGAATGGTTGTTGTGCAGGCTCTTGTCGCTTTCCAGATTGAGGTTGGAGTAGGACACCGCCTTCATTTTGTAGGAGGCCGCGATGTCGAGGTTCGCGGCCCGGGCCGGGACGCAGGCCAGGGGCAATAGAGTCAGGGAAAGCAAGCGCGCGATCATGCCGGGATAATCCTACCAAAAATAGGGAAAAATAAGA
>CAYUKJ010000192.1:0-2126 GCA_964445245.1 uncultured Methanosarcinales archaeon
CGAAGAGGTCGGTGTCGCCGTCCGCGTCGATGTCGGCAGCCGCGACAGAGCTGTAATCTCCGACGTCGCCTGCCCCGAAGATGCGGAAGTCGAAGGCCGAGTTGTCGACGTCGTTTTGGAAGAGCCGGATGTCGATGGCGTTGCGCCCAAAGACGATGTCGTTGTGGCCGTCGTTGTCGTAGTCAACGACAGAGGGGGCAAGGCGGTTTGAGTGGCTAAAGATGGTGTGGTGGTACGTGAACTGGGCCGCGCCTTGCGTGCCTGTGTTCAGATAGAGTCGCGCATAGCCGTTGTCATATCCGACAAGTAGGTCGAAGAGCCCGTCCTTGTTCCAGTCCGTGAAGCTTGGCGTGGCATAATCGCTATATGCGGCTATGAGGTTGGCGTTGGCCAGCGTGTAGTTGGCCTGCGAGCTGTTCCCGTCGTTTCTCCAGTACTCGACACGGCCCCCATTGAGGCCTAAGGCCATGTCGTAGTCTCCGTCCGCGTCCAGGTCAGCATGGCTGACCCTCGACCACGACCCTCTATCCCCGATCTGGTCGTTGCTCACCACGACGTAGGTGGGGTCGCCGGCCTTTGTGGCGGCGTCAATGGGCAGCGGAAGCTGCTCGGCGGCGGTGGACACGGCGCTCATCCCCAGGACGAGGAGGAGCGCCACCAGGTTGTACAGGGTGGACAGTCGAAGTCCTTTCATCATAGACCTCCATTTCAGCCACGCAAGCTTGCCCCGCGCAAGCCCCGTGCTTGCGGCACGGCGCGCGGAGTGGGCCGTTTTCTCAACTGCAAAAGAGAGGGAATGCACGTCAAAGAGCCGGGACGCCGGCGGAGCGGGGGCAGCGCTTTGGAGGATGCGCCGCTTGGGTCCCCGCGCCCTGCTCATGGGACCGCCTCCGGCGGGTCTGTGACGGTGACGCGCTCGGCGTCGCCGTACAGGCGCTTGATCGTCTGGATGTTGATGAAGAGATTGGCCGTGATCTCGAAGACGCCGGTGCTTGTGAGTGAGCCGCCGGCATCCAAGTCGGCGTAGGCGGTGTAGGCGAAGACGCCGCGCTCAAACGACGTCAGCATGAAGGTGTGCACGCCTGGTTCTGCGGCCGGCGACATCGTGCTGTTGCTTGAGTTGCCGGCCGGGGTGAGGATGTGGATGGTGACGGCCGTGACGTTGCCGGTGAGATTGCTCACATTGGCGGTGACCGTGACGGGCTCGCCGTACCCCTGTGGGGAGTTGACGGTGGAGGGGAAGTCCTGGTTCTCGGCCTGGACAAGCGGCGTGATGGTGAACGACTGGGTCGCCGCGGCACGCCCGTCCGAGACGGATAGGGTGACGTCGGTTTGGCCCAAAGTGTCCGGCTGCCAGGTGACGAGGCCCTCCCCGCTCACAGTCATGCCATCCGGCCCCGACAGGACCGAGTAGGTCAGGGGGTCGCCTTCGGCGTCCTGGGCCGCGACGGCATAGGTGTAAGGGCCCAAAATCGCGGCCTGGGCTGGCGGCGCCGACGTGATGACTGGCGGGGTGTTGGCACGCACTTGGAGGAGCGATTGGCCCAATAACGCGCCGCACTGGACTGCCCAATCCACGTCTCCCTCCTCCGGAAAGCTACGGGTGTACGTGTGGAGGGGCGCCGCGTAGAGCATCGACACAGGGTCCGTCCACGCCCCCAAGAGGAAATTGATGAGGCAGTCGGCCGCAAGGGCCTGCGAGTTGTTCGTGTAATTCGCGTAGAAGGTGACGGCCTCTTCAGGGCGCGCCCTTGGCGGAGTCGAGAAGATGCTTAGGGCCAGGCTCTCCGGCAGCTCAGCCGGCGCCCCTTCCGGAGCTGCCTGCGGGGCCGGCCCGTCAGCGGAGCCATCGGCGGCGCTGCCGGTGACCTCGTTGGTCGCGCCAGCATCAACGTTTTGAAGGGCATCCGCTTGCGTCTGTGAGGGTTCAGCGGCCGATGGCTGCGCCCCTCCGCCGTCGACGGCCGTCTGTCCAGCCGCCTGGTCTTGCCCCCCGGCCGCTGCCGCCCCAGCAGGCTCAGACTGATTTGGCGGCGCCTCTTCTGAGGATGGCGTCGGTTCAAGCTGAGTTCCGGTTAGGGCTTGGGGTTCGGTTTGGGTGTCCGAAGAAGGGGAGGAAGCGGCGG
>CAYUKJ010000193.1:0-2117 GCA_964445245.1 uncultured Methanosarcinales archaeon
CATGTCCGGGACTTCGCCAACGGGCTGCGCTACGGTCACCATTTCGCGGAGGTGTTCTACAAGATCCGATGACCCGCCTCCTCGTTGCCACGGACAACTACACGCCCCGCTGGGACGGCATCTCGCGCTTCCTCCAGGAGATTGTGCCCCGCCTCCAACTGTACTATGACATCACCGTCGCGGCCCCTGACTTCCCTCCGCACGCCGACGAGCCGGGCGTCGTGCGCGTTCCCCTCAAGCGCCTCACCGTCAGCGGCTTCACGCTCGCCAAGTGGAAATGGGCCCTCATGCGCCGCCTCGTCCTCGGGCATGACATCGTCTTCTCGCAGACGGTCGGGCCGGTCGGGGCGATGGCGCTGCGCTACGGCCACACATTCCGCAAGCCGACGCTGGCGTACCTGCACGCCCTTGAATGGGAGCTGGTCCCGCGCGCCCTGCCCTCCGGCCTCCTCAAGCGCCACGCCATCGGCCTCATGAAGCGATGGAGCCGCTACTGCTACCGCAAGCCGTCCCTCATCATGGTCCCTTCTGCGGGCATCCTGGATGAGCTGACCTGGCAGGGCATCCGCACGCCCAAGCTCGTCGTGCACTTGGGCTGCGACACCGCGAAATTCAAGCCGGGGGATAAGCTCGGCATGCGCGAGCGCCTCGGCCTGCCGCGCAACAGCCTGATCCTCGGCTACCACGGCCGCCTCAGCCGCGAGAAGGACCTGCCGACGCTGCTGCGGGCCTTCACGCGCGTCCGGCGCGAGGTTGCGGATTCTGTGCTTCTCCTCGTCGGGGCCGGCGACGCGGGCCTCACGCGCCTCCTCAGCGGCCGGCCGGGCGTCGTTCTGGTGGGCAGCCAAAATGACGTCGTGCCCTATCTGCAGGCTATGGACATCTACTGCCTGCCGTCGCTGACGGAGACCACGTGCCTCTCCGTCCTGGAGGCGATGGCCTGCGAACTGCCCGTCGTCTCGACCCCGGTGGGCTATGTGCGGGACTACATCGTCGACGGGGAGAACGGGCTGTTTTTTCCGGCCGGCGACAACTACGCCATGGCGCAGCAGATCCTGCGCCTCGTGCGCGACAAGCCCCTGTACGCCATGATCCGGCGCGCCGCCCGCGAGACCGTCATCCGCCAGTTCAAGTGGGAGGACACGGTGCGCGGGATCCTGATGGGGATCCGGGCGGTCTCGGCCAAGGGAGGGACGGCCTTGAAGGGGATGGTGAAAACGGAGGTTAGGCCCTAAGCGTTTAGAACCTCGCGGCACGCCACGAAAAAGCGCTGGAGATTTTTTTGGCTCCCTTGTGGCCTTGGCACGTTATCGGAATCCCGCGCTGTGCAAGCAGCATTCTGCGGGGCAGGCTTAAAGGATGCCAAGCGCCAGGATTTCAAAGCACTCCTGGTCTGACTGTGGCCTTTTTCCCTGAAGGCAGCGGTTTCGCGATTCTTTGGCATAGGTGCACTTCCAGGGGGCCGCGATGAAAATGTGCTTTTTCGGCCTTAATGGCGAGCGAAATCCCGAATCCGAGAGCATGCCGAGGGGGTCGCCCCCAACAGAAACCCCAAGGGTTTCTGAGCCCTCAGAAACTCTTGGTTTCTGGGGGCGCAGGGATTCATCATCCCTGGCCCCCAACGGCTTCGCCGTTGTGGGCCCAGCAACTTCGTTGCTGTGGCATCGCAGTCCAACGGGGACTGCTCAACTACGGGGACACGGCATTCTCACGAACTGGAGAACCATCGCGAGCGGGCCCGCAGCAGACCCCGCAGGTCTGCGCGCGCCAGCAAGCCTCCGCGGGCTTGCTGAGCGGAAAAAGCCGAGCGAAGCGAGACTTTCATCGCGGCCCTCCCAGGGGGCATAATGCGCCCTCATCGCCGTACCAGGTCGACTGCCTCCATGAGCTGCTTGACACGGCTTTCCTCCACAGGATTTTCTGTCACGCCGCCGTATTTGAGGCTGGAGCCCACGATGGCGCCGTCGGCATACGGCAGCAGGGCTTTCGCGTTGGACGCGTCGAGGCCGCTGCCGATGAAGACGGGCGTATTATGCGCGGCCTGTTTGACTCTGATGATTCTTGATTGCGAGCGTAGCGAGCTAGGGGTCTCATACCCCGCCCTTTAGGGCGCCTTT
>CAYUKJ010000194.1:0-2110 GCA_964445245.1 uncultured Methanosarcinales archaeon
GGTCTTGTCCTCCTTGACTGCCATGTCGATGATGCCGACGTTGCGGGCCGGGCCCCCGACGGGGCGGAAGACCACCGTGAAGCCCTGGGTCTCAAGGTACTTCGCGGCTTTTTCGAAGGCTGCGCCGTGCTCGGTGTCGACGAAGTCGGAGAAGACGAAGACGAGCCCGTCGGTGCGGAGGTATTGCTGGGCGTCCGTCAGGGGCGAAACCAGGTCGGTCCGGCTGTCTGTGGGATCCAGGGACTTGAGGATCGCCTCGGCCTCGCTTTTTGAGCCGCGGTCCAGATGCACGATCGTGCGGCCGGCGGCCAGGATGACCGTGTTCTGGCGCCCTAGGTTCTCGAGGGCCTGCGAGACGGCGGTCTCGAAGCGGTGGCCGGCCCGCATCGAGGCGCTCCCGTCGATGATGAGGACGACGTCGCCGGCCAGCGTCGTTTCGGGCACGCTGAAGTAGGGCTTTGCCGCGCCAAGGCCGAGGAAGAGGAGGATGAGCAGCTGCAGGTAGAAGAGGAGGTCCTGGATGAAGCGGCGCAGGAAGCTGTTGAATTTCGTGCGGTCGCGGTCGCTGATGAGGAACATGAGGGACGGGATGCGCTCCTTGCGGGGCTTGGGCCGGATGAAGTAGAGGAGGAGGAAGGGGATGAGCACCAGCAGCGTCAGGAGGGCGGCCGGGACCATGAAGTGGGAGGCCAGGCCCGGAAACTGCAGGGAGAACCAGCTTGAGACGGCGTCAAAGGACGAGGAGGCCGCAGAAATGAGGCTGGACAGGGCTGCCATCGGCGTCACCTGGGTCGGACATGGTTTTTATGTCTTGTGGAAGTCCAGCGACGAAGACGACGCACGTGGACTCAATCTCCCCTTTAAAAGTGGGCACGAGGGAAGAAACTGCCCCTTCTACTTAATCCAGGCAGTAGGCTTCAACGTGGATGCCACCTCTTTCCGACGCCGGCCCGTCCATAACCTTTATTAACCGTTCGGGAACCACCGCCGATATGGCGAAATCGACGAGGCGGGAGCGGCGCGAGGCACGCCTGCGGGGCTCGCCCATCCTACCTCTTTCGACTCCGGCGGAAATCCCGGCGGCCCACCGGTCGTCGTTCTCAGTCGCCTATGACGGAACGTCCCGCCTGGGCCGGTTTTTCGTCCGCCATCACAGGAAGCTTCTCATCCTCCCCGCCCTCCTCCTCATCGCCTCCTTGGCCATCGTCGGCGTCCACAAGGCCCAGACCGGCGAGTTCATCGACAAGGGCATCAGCCTCAAGGGCGGCCTGTCCGTCACGATACCGTCCTCCAGCCTCCAGGCCCAGGAGGTCCTTGCATTGTTGGCCCGTGAGTTTCCCGGCCAGGACCTCTCGGTGCGCGTCTTCTCCGAGCTGGGTGTGCAGAAGGGCCTCATCATCGAAAGCGGCGACATCGACGAAAAGCAGGTCCTCGCCGCACTCGAGCGCCTCTCGCCGGGCGCGACCAAGGACGCCTCCATCGAGACGATCGGGGCGACGCTGGCCGCGAACTTCACGGCGCAGCTTGTCAAGGCCCTCCTCATCGCGTTTGTCCTCATGGTCGCCATCATCCTCGTCAATTTCAAGACAGGCATCCCCGGCCTGGCAGTCATCTTGGCCGTCGTGGCCGACATGGTAATGACGCTGGCGGCCGTCAATGTCCTGGGCATCAAGGTCTCGACCGCAGGGATTGCGGCCTTCCTCATGCTCATCGGGTACTCCGTCGACACGGATGTGCTGCTCTCGACGCGCGTCCTCAAGCACACGGCCGGGACCGTGCCGGACCGCATCTTCTCGTCGTTTCGGACCGGCATCACGATGACGGTCACGACGATCGCCGCCGTCACCGTCGGGCTCCTCCTGACGCAGTCGGAGGTCATCAGGCAGATCATGGTGATCATCCTCATCGGCCTGGTCGCCGACATCATCAACACCTGGATCACGAACGCCTCGATCCTCCTCATCTACTTCGAGCGCAAACATGGCAAAGCTTAAGCCCATCCTCAAGAATCCCCGCATCCTCATCCTGGCTGCCGTCCTTCTCCTCGGGCTCGTCTTCATCAACCCCTCGTTTTCCGCCAGCGGCGTCATTATCCTCTCCATCGACAAGG
>CAYUKJ010000195.1:0-2103 GCA_964445245.1 uncultured Methanosarcinales archaeon
CTCCCCAAGGACCCGCTGGAGCCGGCCCCGGGCAGACAGCCGCCCCGGGCAGACAGCCGCCCCGGGACCAGCCTGAAGGGGGAGGCCCTGAAGGCAGACGGGGTCCGCCCGCTGGGCCGAGGCCGGGTCAGCCTGCTGAGGGTGCTCCTCGCCAAGGACATGGGGGCTATGTCGCGTTGGGTTTCGGCGGCCTGCCGCCCCCCGGCGCATACAATCCCTTCCCCAATCCCTTCAGCGGGTTCCATCCAGCGCTCGCAACAAGAAGAGGCCAAAAAACAAGCCTAGAGCTTCGGAAAATCAAAGGCCCAAAGCGGATGCCGCCACTGACAGACATGGATCCCCGCATGTTCTCGGGAGCGCCTGAACCCCTCTATGCAGAGGCGGCGCAGAACGCGCCGGAAGCGGGAATGGGTCATTCGTTCTTCGAGGCGCCGCCCCGGCGGCAGCGGCGGCCGCGCAATCCTGACGCCCAAGCGGCGTTCCAGGATCTGGACCGCCTTGCCGACGTTCACGCCCGCGACCACGCCGACTATGCGCAGTTGGGCCGCAGGGGAAGAGACGAGATCAACTAGGTGGCACTAAGCGGCTTCTGACGGCCTGAGTTTGGAAATCTCGGACTGGTAGGTCTGGTACACACGCTGGATCTGCTCGCGGTAGTGGTGCACGCGCTCGACGAGGCTTTTTTCGGCGACGCCCATGTCGGCGAGGAACTTCTCGATGGCCGCCTCGGTCTTGCGGACGTCGTCAGACGCTTTGCTGATCCGTCTCGCGTCCCTGCCCTTCTGGGCGCCTTCGACCTCTTTGATAGCGGACCCCAGCCGCTGCGTTTCCGTCGATAAGCCCTGCTGGATGCGCAGGAGTTCCTGCTTTATGCCCATCAATTCGTTGTGGAGCCCGTTGAACCAGCGGACGAGCGAGCTGGAGTATTCGTGCAGCTGCCGGACCTGGTCGGGCGGGAAGATCCCGGAATCCTTGAGCTGGTCGAACTCCTTGTCGTCGCTGTCGAATCGGCTGATCAAGTTGAATGCGATGCGGAGGCCCTCCTGGCACTTGTCGAGCCGGTCGTTGACGAGCTTGACGCTGACGGCCTCGTCGGCCAAGGACTTCTTGAGGGCGCCTAGGTCCGCGCCTTTCTTGAGGATTTCGCGGGTGATGTAGCCTTTGCGCAGCGCCGTGACGTCGAGCTGGGCGATCGATTGGAGGTCGTTTTCAAGCTGCCCGAAGTCGCGCCAGAGGCCCTCTAACGTTGCCTTTTCTTCCTTCGTGATTTTGGCAATCTTCTCCGTAGAGCGTTTTGTGTCATGGCTGTCTCTTTTGTCTCCCTTGTCTTCCCCTCCAGCCTCTTTCGCCTCCGCCTCGACACCCTGAATCTGGCCTTCGGCTTGCTGGAAGGCGCCGCGGGCCTCTTCGGGGAGGCCTTTGCCCTTGGCGAGCTGGACGAGCTGTTCGATCTCGCGTGTCATATTGTCCAATTCAAGGGCGTCTAGGGTCTTTAAGATGTCGTCTTCGGCTGTCATGGGACGGTGGGCCGCGCGCGCAAAGTGCGGCGGCTGCTTCGGACATAGCGGTGGAGGAGGCGGTAGGCGGCGGCGAACTGGGCGAGCTCCGCCTGGATCGTGGCCTGGTCGGCGGGCGTGAGGTGGGCCCATTCGGGGTGGTTGAAGATCTCGAAGAAGCCCTCATAGACGCGCCGATATTGGGTCTGCGCCTCATGGATGTGTTGCCGCAGGGCGTTAAGGTTGACGCGACGCGGAGGCCGGGCGTGTGCGTTTCGGATCTGGTCTTGGAGCTCGCGTCCGATGTCGGCAACATGCGTGCGGAAGAGGTTGTTGGCCTCGCGCGTCTGTGGCAGGAGCCGCATCGTGATCTCGTGCGGGACGCCGCCGCCGGGCCGCGTCAGGGAGAGGGGGATGTCGTTCCAGTCCTGGTTGGCGATCGTGCCGGTCTGCGTCTCTGGGTTGTAGCGGGCGCCTGCGGCGGGGGGCGCAGTCCCGTGGGTGATGGTCATGAAGTACTGGTCGCCGGTCAGGAGGTTCTTGTCGGAGTCGAACTGGTAGCTGCCGTCGTTCTGCGTGATCGAGTGCCACCACCCGGGGCCGCCTG
>CAYUKJ010000196.1:0-2093 GCA_964445245.1 uncultured Methanosarcinales archaeon
AGGTTCAATTTTCTCGTCGGAGGTCATGGTTGGAGAAATGGTCGGCGGTTTTTATACTTTATGACAGCTCAGAAGGGCCGGGGGGAAATGAGGTCTCGATATCCACAGAAAAAGAATACCTCGGCCTTTCAGGCCGAGGTTGTTCATTTCCTGTGCCGTTCTTTCGCTTGCTCGATGAAGTCCGCCCGACGTGCGCGCTCGCTGATCTCATCAAGCAATGGGTTTCCCGCCTTGACGCCGGGCTGTCCCGCAGGCGTCACCGCATCCCCGGGCAAAAAGACCGGGACGAGCTGCCCAGTCCCTTCGTCTTCGACGAGATAGGGCTGGGAGTCGGCGTGCCCCCTCCGATATTGCCCGATCATGCGCACCGGCAAGGTTCCGGGACATAAGTATTTTTCCCTCGGAATTTTTAAGCAGCTGTCAGAGCATTTTGCTTCTTCGAAAATACAAGTACATTCCAACCCCCAGCGCCGCCATCAGCGCCCACACCGACAGGTACGCCCCGGGCGTGTTCAGGCCTGGCAGGTCTGGGAAGTTCATGCCGTAGACGCCAGTGATGAAGGTAAGGGGGATGAAGATCGTCGTGACGACGGTGAGGACCTTCATCGTCGCGTTGAGGCGGGTGTTGAGGCTGCCCAGGTAGATCTCCTGCATGTCGGAGATGGTCTCAACGAATGTCGAGACGGTCTCGCCGACGGCGTTGATGTGGTCGTAGACGTCGCGCAGGTAGATGGCCGTCGCCTTCTTGAAGAGCCGGGACTCGAGCTTCTTGAGGTTGCCGATGAGCTCGCGCAGGGGCCAGATCGCCTTGCGCAAGAACAGGATCTCGCGCTTGAGGCCGTAGATCCGCTCCATCGTCGCGCGGGTCGGGGCCGTCATGAGCTCCAGCTCGGCGGCCTCGATCTTCTCGCCGATGGCCTCCAGGATGTAGAAGTAGCCGTCCACCACCGCGTCCAGGAGGGTGTACGCCAGGTAGTCGGCGCCCATGCGGCGGATGCGGCCCTTCCCGTTCTTGAGGCGCTCGCGGATCGTGTGGAAGACGCTGTCGCGGCTCTCCTGAAAGGAGATGACGAAATTCTTGCCCAGGATGACGCAGACCTGCTCTGTCTGGAGCTGGGCGTCCTCCATGTAGAGGGCCTTGAGGACGAGGAAGACGTAGTCCTCGAAGTCCTCTATCTTGGGGCGCTGCTCCGTGTTCATGATGTCCTCAAGCAGGAGGGGGTGGAGGCCGTAGTGGCTGCCGAGCTTCTCGATGATGTCGGCCTGGTGGACGCCCTCGACGTTGATCCAGGTCGTCGTCGGCTTGTCCTTGTAGACGTAGCACTCCTCGATGTTGGAGACCTCGTGGGCCTCCAGGTGGGCCTCGTCGTAGTCGTAGAGCGTGATGCGGACCGGCTCGGCCGGCTTCTCGCCCAGGTGGACGAGGGTGCCCGGGGAGAGGCCCTCCTTCTCCGAGCGCTTGGCCACAAAGAACATCTCCATGAACTTCCGGAACGGGACCTCGAGGTTCTTGCGGAAGTCGTTCTCTATCTTTTTAATGGGTAGGGCCATGGGGCCCCCGCAGAGGTGGATGCCTAAAAAGTTTTTCTTTTTGAAGGCCGGATTTCCCGAAACGGGCCTATTGAAGAATCCGGCTCACATGCCCCTCTTTTGCCACGCGGAGGATGTGCGAGACATACGCCTCCATCTTGGGCTCGTGGGAGACGAGGATGAGCTGGCGGCAGGCGAGCTGCTCGAGGACCTCTTTGACGCGGTCGAGCTGCTCGCTGGAGAAGCCGTCGGTGGGCTCATCGAGGATGAGGAGGTCGCGGGTGTGGATGCCGGCGACAAAGTCGGTGATGACCTTGTTGAGGGCGAGGCGGTATGCGAGGGCGACGGCGGTCTTTTCGCCCCCGGAGAGGTTGCCGAGGTACGTCTCGTAGCCGTTCTGCTCGATGACGGGAGCGAAGTCCTCGCCCAGGCGCGCCGCGATCGTCTCCTCGTCCATGAGGGCCGAGAACCACTCGCAGAAGTACTCGTTGAACTGGCGGTGGACCGAGAGGAGGACGCGCCGCTCGATGACCTCGACGCAGGGGAGCAGGTAGCCGTGGAGC
>CAYUKJ010000197.1:0-2082 GCA_964445245.1 uncultured Methanosarcinales archaeon
CATCGCGAGCAGGCACAGAGCGGACCGCCAGGTCCGCTTGTGCCAGCAAGCCGCGAGGCTTGCTGTGCAGCAAAGGCCGAGCGAAGCGATAATCCGGACAGAGCCACAAGAACCGCTATCTTTATAAGCTCGAAATTCGAAGGCGCTCACGAGGTATTCCCCATGAAGCTCTGGATTCCGACTCTGTGGTGTTGTCTTCTTGTCATCGCGGCCTGCACGAAGGCACCTCCCACCCCCTTGCCGCCGACTCAGCCGCCTACTTCACCCCCTCCGGAGTGGGCACCAGTCATTGTGCCCTCAGACTTTACGGCGAAAATCACGAACCCCTATTATGCGCTTACGCCCGGCACGCTCTTCTCCTATGAGATCCGCAAGGATGATGGCATCGAGCGCATCGAGACGTATGTCAGCGAGGAAACGCACATCGTCATGGGCGTGGAGACCCGCGTGGTGTGGGACCGGGAATGGGACAACGGGCTGCTGATCGAGGACACGCTTGATTACTTCGCGCAGGACAAGGATGGCAACGTCTGGTATTTCGGCGAGGACTCAAAGGCGGTCGCCGCCGGGAAAGTGACGAGCACCCACGGCTCCTGGGCCGCCGGCGTGGATGGCGCAAAGCCCGGGATCATCATGAAGGCAAAGCCGGCCGTCGGGGACGTATACTACCAAGAGTATTACAAGGGCGAGGCCGAGGACAAGGGCGAAGTCGTGTCCATTGGCGAGACCGTAACGGTGCCCTTTGGCACATTCGCCGATTGCCTCAAGACCCGCGACTTCACCCCCCTGGAGCCGGAAGTCAATGAGTTCAAGTACTACTGCCCCGATGTGGGTTTCGTCACCCTCGAAGAGGAGGAAGGGGAGCGCCTTGAGCTTCTCGAAGTCTCCACAACACAGCTGAAAATCATGCAGCCCACGGAGACGCTGGTGATCACGCTCTCGGAAGATGAGGCCAAGCGCATCGCCCTGGAGCGGGTCCCCGGCGTGGTCACCGACGTGGAAATCGAGGACAAGATGGGCCACGCGGCCTACGTCGTCGAGGTGCGGCCCACCGGGTCGGTCGTCGAGACGGACGTCATCATCGACGTGGAGGATGGGACTGTGCTTGGCGTGGAGACCTAAGGCGCTGCAATCCTGCCACCAGGAGGAGGGAGTTCGCCGCCCGAGCGCAGCGAGACTTTCTGCAAACCCCTGCCACACTCATCGCGGCAGAGGGCCTCAGCGTGCCCGCCATGAGCGGATTTCCCGCAGCAGGAGGAGCCCGATGACCACGATGACGGCCACGAGCGCTATGTTGAGGGGCTCCCGGTACCAGTCTGAAGGGGGCTGGAGGGCCGCGCTCTGGGTCTCTTTGCCTGCTTGGATGTTGGGCGCTGTTTGGCCGGTGGGCGGCCTGGTCTGGCCTGTGCCGGTCTGCCCGGGCGTCTCCTGCGAAACCGGCTCTCCGGGGCAGGGCGGGTAGCGGGGGCCTCTTCGGCTTCCGGCGGGCGGCGCGGTCGTGCAGCAGCTGGCGGCGTTGAAGCGGCAGTCTGGCCGGCAGCCCAGGACGCCTTTGAGGGCGGGGTCCAGGTCGGTGCATGTCGCTTCTGTCGCGCCGTCGCAATCTTCTCCGGGGTCGAGGCGGCCGTTGCTACAGGGGGGGGCGGACGTGCAGGACTGCGTCTCGGTCTTTGTGGCCGGCGCGCCGGGGCAGTTGGTGGCCGTGCAGGTGCGCCCCTGGCGGCCGGAGGCCGGGCACTGCACGGGCGTCCACGGCCCGCAGGTGTAGCTGGGCTGGCAGGCGTTTGGGTCGGCGCAGGCGTTCTCAACGCACAGCTGCCCGGCAGGGCAGGGGCAAATAAAGCAATTGAAAATGAGCGTGCGGTCGCTGAGGCAGAGGTGTCCAGCGGCGTCGCAGCTCCCCACGGGGACATTGCCCGGGCATGTGGCGGTGCAGACGGCATCGCCCCCTTGGCAGTCCTCGTCGACGCCGTTGCCGCAGACCTCTGCGGCGCCGGGATGGGCCCGCTCGTTGCGGTCGTCGCAGTCCCGCGTCGGAGCCGGGCAGGCCGCGCCGGCCTTGTAGCCGTCGCGGTCCTCGTC
>CAYUKJ010000198.1:0-2067 GCA_964445245.1 uncultured Methanosarcinales archaeon
GAGCGCGACCTCTCGGCGTGGCTGGGCAACCCCATCCAGGAGGCCGCCAGCCGCGAGCTCTACAGGATCGAGCCCCTCGTCAAGGCCGCGCAGGACCCCAAGCTCCTCGAGGACTGGCGCCGCCTCACCACAAGCGACCACTTCTACTACATGTGCACAAAGTGGTTCAACGACGGCGACGTCCACAAGTACTTCAACCCCTACGACTCGCCGTATGACGCCTTCATCATCTTCCTCAACGTCCTCAACGACATCGTCCGGCGCGCCGGCGGCTCGCCTACAAATGCCGCGGCCCTCGCCGGCGCCGTCACGGACCAGTTCAGCGTCCAGCAATAGAGGTGAGCATGAACCGACTGAAGGCCGCAACCGAGATCCTCTTCGAGGTCTCCTTTGAGGTCTGCAACAAGGTGGGCGGCATCTACACGGTCCTGGCCAGCAAGGCCGCCCTCATGAAGGACTACTACCACCGCTACATCGCCGTCGGCCCGTACTACGAGAACAAGGCCCGCCTCGAGTTCCGAGAGGAGGCGCCCCCCGCCGACCTGGCCGCCGTCTTCGCCGACCTCCGGAAGGACGGGATTGTGGCGCACTGGGGGACTTGGGGCGTCAAGGGCGAGCCCAACGCCATCCTCCTCGAGTTCTTGGGCCTCATGCCGCGCAAGGACGCCATCAAGCGCGAACTCTGGGAAATCGCGCGAGTCGACTCGCTCAAGGCGGGATGGGACTTCGAGGAGCCGATGCTCTGGAGCTGGGCCGCCGGGATGCTCATCGAGCGCTTCGCCGCGCAGAGCCCGACCAAGGTCGCGGCGCACTTCCACGAGTGGCTGGCGGGCTTCGGCCTCATCTACCTGCGCAGCCGCCAGGCCAAGGTCGCCACGGTCTTCACGACGCACGCGACGATGCTGGGCCGCGCGATTGCCGGCAGCGGCATCGACCTCTACAGCGAGCTGGAGAGCATGAATCCCGACGAGGCCGCCTACCGCTGCGGCGTCCAGGACAAGTTCACCGCCGAGCGCGCCGCCGCCAAGGCCGCCCACGTCTTCACCACAGTCTCCGAGATCACCGGCATGGAGGCCGCCAAGGTCCTCGGCAGGCGGCCCGACATCCTCGTCCTCAACGGCCTGGACATGGAGAAGTTCCCCACCATCGAGGAGACGAGCATCAAGCACGTGGCGTCGCGCGACCGCATCCGCGAATATCTCACCTACCACTTCTTCCCCTACTACAACCTCGACCTGGAGCGGACCCTCACCTACTTCACCTTGTGCCGCTACGAGTACAAGAACAAGGGCCTCGACCTCTTCATCGAGGCCCTCGCACGCCTCAACGAGCAGCTGCGCAGCGACCCCCTCAAGCGCACGATCGCCGTCTTCTTCTGGGTCCCCATGGGCGTCAAGGGCATCAAGACCGAGCTTTTGCTCAGCAAGAACATCTACCGCCACATCCGCAGCAACATCGACAGCCACGCCGAGGAGATCCTCGACAACCTCGTCATGCGGTTCATGGGCCGCAACATGAAGATCGACGAGACCCTCTTTTCGCCGCAATTCTTGGAGGACCTGCAGGCCGGCATCGTCCACTTCAAGCGCGAGGGCAACCCCCTCATCCTCACCCACGACATCGAGAACGAGCACAACGACGCCATCATCTCGAACCTGGTGCGCGTTGGCCTGGACAACAAGCCCGACGACCCCGTCAAGGCCATCGTCTACCCCGTCTACCTCGACGGCAACGACTCGCTCCTGAACCTGTCGTACTACGACGCGATGGCCGGCTGCAATCTGGGGGTGTTTCCCAGCTACTACGAGCCCTGGGGCTATACGCCCCTCGAGAGCGCGGCGATGGGCGTCCCGGCGATCACAAGCGACCTGGCCGGCTTTGGGCGCTTCATCATCAACAAGGTCTCCGAGATCAATCCGGGCGTCTTCATCCTGCGTCGCCTAAACAAGACCTGGGAGCAGCAGGTCCAGGCCCTCGCCGACCTCCTCTACGAGTTCGCGCGCCTCACCCACCCGGTCCGCGTCCAGAACAAGATCCGCGCCCGCGAGATCGCCGACTTGGCGGACT
>CAYUKJ010000199.1:0-2064 GCA_964445245.1 uncultured Methanosarcinales archaeon
GAAGTACTGGGCGACGTCGTCAATGCCCTTTTGGCAGAACACCACGCTTGCCCCGGACTTGGCGACGCCCTCGACCATCGATTTGAGGAGGTTTTCCTCGTAGTCGAGGAAGGCCTGCAGCTTCGAGGGGTCGGTGATCGAGACCTTAGAATCTGTCTCGGGGCCCTTGATCTCGATGGAGGCGTCGATGAGCGCGATCTTCGCGTCCTTGACCTCGCGGGGCATGGCGCTGTGGGCCTTCTCCTTGTCCAGCACGATGCCTTCGATGAGTTCGGAGTCCTCGACGGTGCCGCCCTCGCGGCGCTCGATCTTGATGTCTGCCTTGTCGATGAGGAAGGACTCCTGTTTCGCGACGCCCACCTTGAGGGCGGCCGAGATGACGAGGTCGGCCAGGTACTCCTTGGCTGCTTCGGCGCCCTTGCCGGTCATGGCTGTCAGAGCGATGCGCTTGAGGAGGTTGGCGTCCCGGACGGTGACGGGCTCGGCCATCCTGTGGAGGACATCCAGCGCCTTCTCGGCGGCGAGGCGGTAACCGCGCACAATCACGGTGGGGTGGATGTCCTGCTCAAGGAGGCCTTCGGCCTGCTTGAGGAACTCGCCGGCCAGGACGACGGCCGTCGTCGTGCCGTCTCCGACCTCGGATTCCTGGGTCTTGGCGATCTCCACGATCATCTTGGCCGTGGGGTGCTCGATGCGCATCTCGTTGAGGATTGTGACGCCGTCGTTGGTTATCGTGACCTCGCCGAGGCCGTCCACGATCATCTTGTCCATGCCCTTGGGGCCCAAGGTAGTGCGGACGGTTTCGGCGACGAGCTTGGCGGCCGTGATATTGAGGCGCTGTGCGTCGCGGCCCTCGGTGCGCCGCGTGTTCTCCGGCAGGATGAAAATGGGCTGGATGGACTTTTCGGGCATGGGAATTCCTCGTCGGCAATTAGCGATTGTGAATGCGCGGGGGTTTATAAAGGTGGCGGGTTCCTGGGCTGCGATGAAAATGTGCTTTTTCGGCCTTAAGGGCGAGCGAGATCCCGGGTCCGAGAGCATACCGAGGGGGTTGCCCCCTACGGGGACACGGCATTCTCACGAACTGGAGAATCATCGCGAGCTGGCCGAAAAAGCCGAGCGAAGCGAGATTTTCATCGCGGCCGGGTTCCTGCCCTGCGGCAAAGAAATCATCGGCACAGGCCTCAAAGAAGTGCGGGTTAGGTCGACTCCTGGGTCGAGTCTTTTGCGGCCTCTTCGGCCTTCTCGGGTTTCTCGGGTTTCTCTTCCCCTTCCGCCTCGGCCTTCTTCTTGGGCTTTGCGGCTTTCTTCTCGTCCGCCTTCTTCTCGTCGGCTTGCTCTTCGGCCTTCTCTTCGCCCTCCTCGTCCTCGTCTTTCTCATGCTTTTTCTTTTTGCCTGCGTATTCCGCGGTCAGGTCGGCGATCTTCTTGAGGTTCTCTGTGCTGACGGTGATGGCATAGCCCTGCAGGAGCACCTTGAGCTCGTTGACGGAGCGAGGGAGCAGGTCGACGATCTTCTGGACGTGGAGGGGTTTGAGGCGGGGGATCTGGAGCGCCTCGACCTGCTTGCGAAGCTCAGTGGAGTCCTTTTGGGTGAGCGGGGCGAAGAGGTTGACGTATTCCTCGGTCTTGCCGCCGCGGAACGACAGCTCGCCGTCGCGCTTCTTGATGGCGCGCAGCTCCCGCTTGACCTCGACGAGGTTCATCGGGATCTTCTCCAGGACGTCGGGCTTGCTCATGCTTTCCTCAGGTGGACGGGGTGGATGATGAGGGTTTTGGCGGCGTGGCCGTCTTGGATGCGGACCTCGTAGCAGGTCCCTTTGGGCCTCTCGATGATGCCGATGCGGCCGTGGTAGCGCCGGAAATACATGCCTTTCTGGTAGGCGGATTCAGCCAAGAGGAGGACGCGGTCGCCGGGCGCGTAGGCGGCCAGGAAGCGGCGGATCGAGAGCTTGCCCTTCTGGCGCCGGTGCTTTTCGAAGAGGTGGCGGGTCTTGCGGCGGGCTCCGCCGATGCGGGTGACCATTGGAGTTGGAACCTCGGAGTGCTTTTAAAATTTATCGT
>CAYUKJ010000200.1:0-2058 GCA_964445245.1 uncultured Methanosarcinales archaeon
CTTCTACAGCGTCCGGTCCGCCCCGGACATCATCTACCGCGAGGAGCTGGAGCGCCTTGCCGCCGCGCATCCCGCCCTGCAGCTGCACATCACCGTCACGCGCGACGCCGCGGGATGGCCCGGCCCCTGCGGCCGCCTCACCAAGGACATCCTGGCCGCGCAGCTTGGCGGCCCCGACGCGCATGCCTACTTCCTCTGCGGCCCCGACAAGATGATCGAGGACGTCACGGCGCTCCTCGACGCCCTTGGCGTCGACAAACCGCGCATCAAGCGGGAGAGCTGGGGATGAGCCGGGACCAAAGCCCCAGCTCCATCAACACCTACAAGCAGTGCCCCCGCAAATACTACTACCGGTACATCGAGGGCCTCCCCGAAAAAGGGAGCATCCACCTCGTCCGAGGCAAGATTGCGCATGAGGTCCTAGAGGGATTCTTCCGCCGCAACTGGCCCGCGCTTGGCCCCGACGAGTTCTTCGCCCTGCTCACGGCAAGCCTGCGCGAGGAGTTCACACGCGCCTGGACGGCCCACCAGGACGACCTTGCGGCCCTCAGCCTCCCCGAGGACGACCTGGTCCACTACTACCAAGACACCCTGCTGATGCTCGCCAACTGGCACCGCCAGTTCCTTGAGCGCCTCTTGGCCCTTGCCGCCTCGGTGCCGGTCCACGAAGCCTTCGCGCAGGCCAGGCCGGCGCTCATCGAGGAGCGCTTCGAGAGCGCGGCGCTGCAGGTCACCGGAGTCATCGACTACGTCGAGCAGGACAACGGCCTCGTCAAAGTGATGGACTACAAGACCAGCAAGAGCTTCGAGATCTCCGCCGAGCAGAAGCTGCAGCTGGCCATCTACGCGCTGCTCTACGATGAGCGCTTCGGAAAAAAGCCCGACAAGGTCGGCCTCTGGGTCCTGCGCCACGGCGAGGTCACGATGGACGTCGACGACGCGCTCCTCGAGATGGCCCGCTACGAGATCCGCAAGGTCCACGAGCGCACGCAAAGCGACCGCATCGAGGACTACCCCCTGCAGCCGGGGCCGCTGTGCAGGTGGCGGACAGGGCAGTGCGACTACTTCGGTTTGTGCTTTAACGGGAAGGGGCAGCGACGGATGACAGAGTTCGGGAAGGGCAATGGCGGGCGCCTGCCGTAGATTCGGCTTTGGTGAAAATTTGGGATTGTTGGCCTAAGGTCGAGCCTCTTCGCCTTCAATGGCGCACCGACAAGGGGGACGTGCCCCCTATGGGGAATCTTCAACACGCCAGAGGCGTGTTGGGATGCCAGAAACGGCTTTCTGCCGTTTCTGAGCACGTCGGTAACTGCTTGAAGAAGCGCAGGCGAGAAGCCAGCAATCCCGAGTGAAGCGAGAGTTTCACCAAAGCCAGTAGATTCACAAAATATTTATACCGACGGCAGTCCCAAACTCGAATGGCCCGCCTCATCAGGTCCGACGCCCACGCCCCCAAACCCGTCGAGGTACCCGGCGGAAAGATGCACGCCTGCATGTGCGGCCTCTCCGCCAACAAGCCCTTCTGCGACGGCAGCCACAAAAAGACATTGGACGAGCGCCCCGACGCCCTCTACGTGTACGACAAGGAGGGGAAGCGGGTGGAAGTCGTGCCCCACTCCTAGGGCCTCAGGGGCAATCGGAAAAATTTCGGGCTACTTTTCGTACCGGAAAAAGGAGGCCTGGACTCGACCATCTGGGTCGGGGGGCTCCGCGCCATTCGACCTGAATTGGGCGATCAGCTCCGCCTCTTGTTCGCAGATCGACGCCAATCGGTCGAACACTTCCCCGATCTCAAGAAGCCGCTCCCGGTAATACGCGGGAGGGCGGGCCGCCTCCTGCCGAAATCGGGCGGCTTCGGCGCGATACTGCTGTGCGCGCTCATAGATGGACTGGATCCGGTTGTCCTCAGCCATAGCGCGGGTGAGGGCCAGGAGGCTTAATATCTTTTCTGTGGAATCGGAAGATTTCAAGGCAACGCATGCCTGAAGGACTGCGCCAACACCAGCGCCCCCATAATCAAAACCGTGGCGCGATTTCTAAGCCCGGGCGCGTGGCTTT
>CAYUKJ010000201.1:0-2013 GCA_964445245.1 uncultured Methanosarcinales archaeon
CCCCTTCAGCAGATGTTCCTGACAGTATTGCCGAGGACCCAGACCCCAATGGGGAGCTGCCTGAGGGCGCTCCTGAGGGGGACACGGGGTCGGATTCCGAACAGACCTAAAACGCGCTTCTCTCGGCTTGACGGCTCTGTGAGGATGGCCGTGGCCCCTTAACGCCTCCAAACGATGAGGGTTCTCGCGGCCTCCGGAGAGCGCGGGGTCTTGCTGGACGTCACTCCCACATCGGCCGCGATGAAAATCTCGCTTCGCTCGGCTTTTTCGGCCAGCTCGCGATGGTTTCCAGTTCGTGAGAATGCCGTGTCCCCGTAGGGGGCGACCCCCTCGGCATGCTCTTGGACTCGGGATGTCGCTCGCCCTTAAGGCCGAAAAAGCACATTTTCATCGCGGCCTCCCACACCATCCCTATTTCCAGCACTCCGTCCTGGGCATCCGATACAGCAGGGCATTCACGATCATGCTTGCGCCCACCGAGGCGAAGATGACGTAGTCCCCTGCCTTGAGGGCGTGGCGGTGCTCTCCGCCATTCACGAGCTCGCGGCGGGCGGTGAGGTCCAGCATGATGGGGATGGTGGCCAGCGACGAATTGCCCAAATAGTCTAGGGTGATGGGCACTTTCTCGACGATATCCTCTTCGGGGATGCCGGCGGCGCGCGCCATGTCGAAGTCCAGCTTCTTGTTGGCCTGATGCAGGAGGAACTTGTCGACGTCTTGGACGCCCAGATTCGCCTTTTCCAGCACCTGCTTGATGATGCGGGGCACATGGTCGATGGCGAGCTGCGCCACATTGGGGCCCATCATTTCGATATAGAGCCTGGATGGGTCATGCGCAGGATTCTTGGAGGGCCGCATGGCAATGTATTGGGAAGGATCGGTGACTGGGCTGGATTTTGGGTCGTAGTAGGTGATGAGTTCCCGGTCCCATCCGAGAATGCCCTCCCGCTCCTCGCCCTCGATGCCCTCCACGATGACAGCGCCGGCCCCGTCAGAAAAGAGCAGGCCGTCCTTTTGATATGGATCGCGTACGCGCGAGAGGGTCTCGGCGCCGACGACGGCAACTCTCTTCGCTGAGCCCCGCTGCAGCTCCAAGTCTGCGAGGATGAGCGCCTGCAGCCAACCGGGGCAGCCGGCCACGGGATCGTAGGCCATCACCTTGCCGCCGCGGCGCCCGTCGTAGCCGGCCTTTTGCAGGATGCGCGTCGCCAGGTTGGGGACCATGTCGCAGAAATGGTGGTCGCTCGTGATGTCTCCGTAGTTGGAGGCGCAGATGATGAGGTCAAGGGACTGGATGTCGATGCCAGACGAGTCGATGGCGTGCCGCAGCGCGATGGCGCCTAGGTCAGAGGCCACCTGGCCGTCGCGGGCGTACCGCCTTGACCCGATGCCGGAGCGCTCCACGAACTTCTTGATGATGGCCTCGGCAGGCTTTTTTTCCGGGACGCCCTCGGCCGTATAGAACACCCGGCCGAGGAACTCGGCATTGTCGACGACGACTTCGGGGATGCAGCGGCCTGTGGCGGTTATGATGGAATTGATCATTGAGGGCTACCTTCGATGACTGTCCAGTCGATGCAATTCGGGCTTGTGGCGGCCATACCCAAAGTGACCAGCTTGAGCATAAAAAGATTGCTGATGAGAGGCGGCCTCCGGTGTGAACGGGGCACTGGGGGCATAGCGGGGGCCCAGGGGGTGTAGGCGCTCACTTGTCAAGTAGAATGAGGCCTGCGGTAGCCTTGCAGGGGACGAATCCCTGTGCCGAAAAATCCTTGTCCTGCGTCCAGATCGCGTCGGCATTGACAGCCAGCGCGCAGGCGACATAGTCCGCGTCGGTGGGATCGCGGGCGGCCATGGCCTTGTACGCTGCAGGAAAATGTGCTTCATAGTCTATGAATTCTTGGATGGTCACAAAAGCCAAGAGAGGATGTTGGCGTCAACAACCAATCTCATTTGCGCTTTGTTATCTTTCCGGCCGGGAATACCCCGGGGCTGAGTTCAACGAAGACCCGG
>CAYUKJ010000202.1:0-2007 GCA_964445245.1 uncultured Methanosarcinales archaeon
TCCGCGGGCTTGCTGAGCGGAAAAAGCCGAGCGAAGCGAGATTTTCATCGCGGCCGCTCCCGCACGTCAATTAATAAGCGGCATACTCAACGTTTAAAAGTCCCCGTTGACTACCTGGTTTTTCATGGTGTATGAGCCGCGGGAGGACTCCTATTTCCTCCAAGAGTGGGTGGCAAAACTGGCCGGGGGCCACGTCCTGGACATGGGGACCGGCTCGGGCATCCTGGCCATGACGGCCTTGGAGAGGGGCGCCAAGGTCACGGCCGTCGACATCGACGAGGATGCCGTCTCGAACTTTGCCCTGATGGCCGGGCGGCAGGGCATAGCCAACCTCGTCGTCAAGCAGTCCGACCTCTTCTCTGCGGTGCGGGGCCACTTCGACCTCATCGTCTTCAATCCGCCCTACCTCCCCAGCGACCCCCGCGTCCCCGACTCGGCCCTCGACGGGGGCCCCAACGGTTGGGAGGTCATCGGCCGCTTCCTCAAGGACGCGCCCAAACACCTGCGCAAGGAGGGCCTCATCCTCCTTCTCTTCTCGTCGCTCACAAACCAGCTGCGGGTCAACGAGCTGATCCGCCGCAAAAAGCTCCAGTTCGAGCAGCTGGCCAAGATGAACCTCGAGTTCGAGGAGCTCTACATCTACAAAATCTGGCCAGAGAGGGCCTGATGGAGACCGCCCGCCGCGGCAAGCGCGGCCTCGTCATGCTCCAGCGCCGCGGCCCCATGACCGTCGCCGTCAAGGTCCGGAATCCCCGGAGCCGCGCCCCCAACACCCTGCCCCACGAGGCCCAAATCCTGCGGCTCGTCAACGCGAAGGGCCTTGGGCCCGCGCTTGTGGAAGCCGACGAGGACAAGCTAGTCATGGAATACATCATGGGAGTCCCCCTTGGCGAGTTCCTCGAGTCCGCAAGCCCCCAAGAACTCCTCGCGGTCCTCCGCGAAATCCTGCGCCAATGCCGCATCCTAGACGAGCTGGGCATCAACAAGCAGGAACTCACCAACCCCTACAAGGACATCCTTGTGCGCGAGGGCGGCCCCGTCCTCCTGGACTTCGAGCGGGCCCGCCTCACCAACAAACCGAAGAATGTGACGCAGTTCTGCCAGTACCTCGCGTCGAAGAAAATCAGGCTCAACCTGGAGAGGCTGGGCCTTGCCCTTCCGGTCGCTGAGCTCCGGGAGAATGCCCAAGCCTATAAAGCGGCCCCCACAGAGAAGGCGTTCCGCGCCATTGAGGCACTGCTCAGGCCGGCGCAATCTTTAAAATCCAGGACAGATTAATGGCCGTCATGGCTTCGTTTTCCCACAAAGTGTATGCAGCGCTGCGCAAGGTGCCGGCCGGAAAAGTGACGACCTACCGCGACTTGGCCCATGCGGTGGGCAGCAGCGCGTACCGCGCCGTCGGCCAGGCGATGCGGACCAACCCCTTCGCGCCCGTCGTGCCCTGCCACCGCGTCGTCAAGAGCACCGGCGAGATCGGGGGCTTTTCCGGCAGCCCGAAACTCTCGTCGAAGAAGGTCGCGATGCTGCGGGCCGAGGGCATCGTCATTAAAGACGGCAAAGTCTTGAATTTCGAGCGGGTCAGGTATCGGTTCTAGCGCGCACCACTTCCGTAATCTGTCGTGCGCGGTCTGAGATTTCATTGAAGGATTGCTGGTACAGCCGCAATTCCAGCGTCAGGCGATCGATCACGCAGGCGGCCGGATGCCGGTATTCGACGTACCCATAGCGGCGCGCATGCGCCTCATCACACGGTCTTGCGACCATGGGATTGTGCAGGCCGAACATCTCGCGGATCCTCTCCACGACGGGGCCTTCAAGGGGCCGGTCCCTCGCGAGGTATTGCGCCTTGAAGACGTTGAACTCTTCATCAGTCAGTCTGTCAATGGGAAGCTGTGGTCTGTCAGTCATGGCAAGGGAAGCTTATGTTGAGATTTATGCCATTGTATTTGCGGTAGTGAAATAGGGGGCTGCTGCCCCCTATGACCCCCTGTTCCGCGGCGCTTCTCG
>CAYUKJ010000203.1:0-1967 GCA_964445245.1 uncultured Methanosarcinales archaeon
GTCGCAAGGTCCTCTTGAAGAAGAGGCTTGTAGTCGCGAAAGTGTGCCAAGAAGCCCTCTTTGGTGAGGCTGCGGCGCAAGAGCCATTCGTCGCCATAGAGCTCGTCGACGGTGTAGAACGCGTTGGGGTGGTTTCTTAGGACCTCCTCGATGTCGTCCAAGTTCTGCCCGCCGTCCGCGTACACGATGAGCTGGTCGCCATGGAAAATGAAATTGATGTCCGGGTTGGCCGCAAGAACGCGCTCGAAGCTGTCCTGTTGGCCCTCGCCCAGGTGGAAGTACACGACCAGATCATGCTCCCTGACGACCGGATAGATGGCAAGCAGGCGCGGCGAATCGGGGGGAAGCCCGTCGGGGTCGTTGGAGTGGTTGTAGAGGCCGATCTCGCCAAAACCCCGAAAGAGGCCGGGATATGTGCCCAGCATGCCGCTTAACACACCGGATTCCACTGTCGCTTCCTTCTGGTCCGGGGGCTGGATGAACGGGAAGAACAGGTCCGGGTACTTTTGCGCCGCGCGGTGTGCAAGCTCCAGATGATCGCTTGCGACCCTGGGAAAGACGGGAAAAAACGAGACTGCGGCCGCCGTGCCCTCGTACTTGAGGGCGCAGGCAACCTCCTCGATCGTGGTGTCCACGCCCATGTACGGCGGCCGGTCCGACGGGTCCCCATAGGGCTCGCCCGGATTTGAATCCGGCACTTGCGGGATGTGGAGATGCGAGTCGATCATGGGGCCATCGTAGAATGCGCTGTCGTGCCCGCGGGCAGGCGGGCAATAGGCGCGGGCAAACGACGCATCGATCCGCTGGCCCATTGCCTCCTTTAAGGTCAATTCATGAGGCCCGTTTTTTTCCTGTTCGTTTGCCGGTTCTTCTTGCCCGCCTTCCTGTTCCTGCGCTTGCAAAGGCGCCTCTGGGCGCTGCCTTTGTGGAGAAGCTTCGGCGTCAGGCAGGGACGCCGGTTCTGAAGCTGGGGGCCCGGACGGAAGGCTGGGCTCTTGGACAGCGTCTGGCGGGAAAGCGCATCCAACAATCAAGAGCGCCAGGACAGGGGCCGCAAGTCTCATGGCAGCATCGTGAATGCTTGGTTAATAATGTTTCCGGTCCTTAGGGCTCTGTCCGGAATCTCGCTTCGCTCGGCATGGCCGCGCTGCTCGCCTCCGCTGCCAAGCAGACTGAGCGACATTCCCCGGATGTGGCGACCCCCTTGTCGCTGTGAGGGGCAGAGTGTAGAGGCTCGCCCTTAAGCGCGGCCATGCACATTCCGGACAGAGCCCGGTCCTTAGGGCTCTGTCCGGAATCTCGCGCTGCCCGGCTTGTGCAGCACAGCAAGCCTACGGCGACAAGGCCGCTGAGCAGCTCATCGGCAAAGCCTTTAGGGACCTGCGGCAAACAATCGCGCGCCAACACATCACCATCGTCGCCAAGGCCGGCCACATCCAGAGCCAAGACCTGGCGCGATACCGGCAGGGCCTGCGCAAGTAATATAAACTTGGCGCATGCAGCGGCCAAGATGTCCGTCCTCTCCCTCATCGGCCGCACGCCCCTCGTCGAAGTCGAGGGCATCCTGGTCAAGGTGGAGTCCCGCAACCCCTCCGGCTCGATTAAGGACCGGATGGCCGCGTACATTGTGGAGCGCGCGACGCGCGCCGGGCAGCTGCGCAAGGGGCAACCGATCGTGGAGGCCAGCACCGGCAACACCGGCATCGCCTTTGCCATGGTCGGGGCCGCCACGGGCCACCCCGTCTTGGTGTGCCTTCCCAAGGGCGTCACGGTGGAGCGCCTCAAGATGCTTCGCCATTACGGGGCGCGCGTCGTCGAGATCCCGGGCAGGCTCGACGTCATCGAGGCAGTGCGGCGCGCCGAGCGGCTTGGGCCGCGCCTCAAGGCATACCTGCCAAGGCAGTTCTCCAACCCGCTCAACGCGCACGAGCACCTCATCGGGCTTGGCCATGAGATCCTCGCCCAGG
>CAYUKJ010000204.1:0-1964 GCA_964445245.1 uncultured Methanosarcinales archaeon
GCCCAGTTTCGCGTTCTCCCACATGCCGCTGATCCTCCTTGAACGAACCTTGGAACCTCTGAACCTTGGAACCAATCCCAGGTTCCAGGGTTCTAAGGTTCTAAGGTTCTTCAGTTGGCCATACCCACCTCCGGTGCAAAGCCGACCGGCGCGTAGCCGCCGGCGAGACCGCCGCCATCGATAACGAAGCCTTGACCGGTGATGTAGCTGGAGGCGTCGGAAGCCAGGAAGATGGCCAGCGGCCCCAGCTCCCAGGCCTCGCCGAGCCGCTGCACAGGCACGTATTTGCCGCGTTCCCGGATGAAGTCGGCCGCCTGCGGGTCTACCGGAGGACTCTGAACGACGAACCCGGGGATGATGCAGTTCACGCGGACGCCGTGCCGCACCAGCATTAGGGCCAGGGACTTCGTGAGGGAGATGACGCCGGCCTTGGCCGCGCCGTAGGCGAAGTTGGCGGTGTAGCCCCTTAGGGCAGTGCCCGAGGCGACGTTGATGATGACGCCGCTCTTCTGCTTGACCATGTGGCGGGCGGCGGCCCTGGCGCAGTAGAACGTGCCCGACAGGTTCACTTCCAGGGTGTCGTGCCACTCGTCGTCGGTGGCGTCCCACAGCTCCTTGCCCTGAGTGACGGCGTCGCCTATTCCGGCGTTGCTGAGCATGATGTCGAGCCGCCCGAACTCCTGGAGGCAGCGCTGGATGAGCCCGTCCACCGCCTTGGAGTCGCGGACGTCAGTGGGGACGGCCAGAGCGCGGCGTCCCAGAGCCTCCACCTCACGCGACGTCCCCTCGATCTGGTCCAGGGTGCGGGCCGCCGCCACGATGTCGGCCCCGGCCCGAGCCAGAGCGAGCGCCATCTGCTTGCCCAGGCCGCGGCCGGCGCCGGTCACGATGGCTACTCTGTCCTGGAGCTGCAGCTTCTCTCGGTACATGGCTACCTCCTGCGCGGCTGTCCCCGCATTGCTTCGAAAATGCGGTCGTCCCTCACCTTAGGTGCTTCGACAAGCTCAGCATGCCATTATGCATTGCCCCTGCCACCGGCGGGCTCTTACCGCACCCTGAGCCTGTCGAAGGGCGCGCCCCGCATTTTCATCCTTTGCGGCGCCGGTGGGAACCGACATGGACGATTGAGAGGACTTGGCCTATTGTATCGGGCTGTGGCGCTTGCGTCAGCCTCGGCGTGGCAACAGGGAACATTGTCAAGTCAGCGGACAGGCCTCCTGAAGGTGTGGCGGCCGTCCCCTGAGTGGCCGTAAGGACGAAGCTTCAGCTTCGTCCGGTGCCTGCTGCCCGGGGTTCGGACGGAGCTGAAGCTCCGTCCTTACGTCACCTCGGCTGACAGCTTACGTCGTGCCCCGCAGTCCCGACTCGCTGACCACAGACTTCGAACGGCGGCATGAGGCCATTTTCAAGGCAGGCAACAGGCAACGAAGGAGGAGACCAAGCCCGCTTGCCCGTGTGGCCGCTTGTCCGTCTGCCTGGGCGCGTTGACGACATGGGCCATTGACGGCCTATGATGAGGGCGCCCCTCTGAGGGGGCGCGTCGCCTTTCGGCGATGGAGGTGTCCGTTGGCAGCGCGCATCCTGGTCGGCACCTGCTCCTGGACGGAGCGCAGCCTGGTGGCCAGCGGCCGCTTCTACCCCGCCGACGTGAAGACGCCCGAAGCACGGCTGCGCTATTACGCCGAGCAGTTCCCCATCGTCGAGGTGGACAGCACGTACTACGGGCTGCCGTCGGAGCGTAACGCCGCCCTCTGGGTGGAGCGCACCTCGGAGGAGTTCCTCTTCGACATCAAGGCCTTCGCCCTCTTCACTCAGCACCCGGCGGCGGTGGATTCGCTGCCCAAGGACCTGCGGGAAGGGCTGCCCGCCGCCCTGCGCTCGAAGCGGAACGTCTACTACCGGGACGTGCCCCCGGAGCTACGGGACGAGCTTTGGGCGCGCTTCGCCAGCGCCCTGCTCCCGCT
>CAYUKJ010000205.1:0-347 GCA_964445245.1 uncultured Methanosarcinales archaeon
AAAGGAATATAAAAATGGCCAAAAAAAAGAGGCCCACCGATCGCATTGCGAAAGGTAGGCCTCATGATCTCTCGTCCGCCTTACGGCGAGACTGGTTGGGGGCGCCATGCCCATGTTGCACTTCCCGAGATCAGAGAGAAGTGCTCGATTTTTTGTGATTCACCTCCTTGGTGAGTTGTTTGGTTGTTGGTTGAAAGAACGTGACGGAGACGGCCGTCGCACCCGGTGATGGGGCGACGGCCATCACTCCGTTCCTACTTGCCGCCCTGGCCGGTGGGCGGCTGCATGGGCTTGCTGCCCTGCGCCGCCGGCTGCGCGCCCGCGAGCTTGGACTTGAGGTCCTGCAG
>CAYUKJ010000205.1:357-1620 GCA_964445245.1 uncultured Methanosarcinales archaeon
CACGCGGCGGGGGCCCTGGGCGGCCTGGCGGAGCGCGGAGGAGCGGTCCTCCGGCTTCACGTCGATGACCGGCTTGCCGGTGCGCTCGTTGTGGCGCGCCTCGGCCGCGAGCTGCCGCGCTCCGAACGCCTCCTGCGAGCGGTTGCGGCCCTGGAGCAACGCCCCGAGCTTGTGCTGGCCGCGGAGGTCATCGTTCAGCATGCACACGGCGAGGGTCGCCGGCAAATCGGTGAGGACGAAGCCCTCGGCCTGGGCGAACGCGGCGCAGGAGATGGACTGGAAGTCCTCCCAGGTACCCTCGTTGCCGACGCGACGCGTGGGGCTGGCGCGGTAGCCCTTGCCGCTCCCGTGGATCTCGGTGCAGAAGCCGAGGGTGACCACGAGGTGGAAGAGGCGGATGGCCTGCCCGCGGAACTTCTCGATGGCGTTCATGCGGCTGAACGCGAAGCCCGCCATGACGCCGGAGAGCACCTTCTGCATCGCCATGCGCTCCTCGGCCTCGGTCAGGGCCTTGGAGCCGTCCGTGTGCTTGGCGAGCAGGGCCGC
The DNA here is from genome assembly GCA_964445245.1 of uncultured Methanosarcinales archaeon. Classification (GTDB taxonomy): domain Archaea; phylum Nanobdellota; class Nanobdellia; order Woesearchaeales; family JAHJEM01; genus CAYUKJ01. The sequence goes on from CAYUKJ010000205.1 coordinate 904, forward strand.
GCGCTCGGCCTCCAGCATGGGGCGCATCTCCTCCTGGACGCCGATGAGCGTCGCCATATTCCACGGCTCGTTCTGCATGCTGCAGAACACGCAGCGGCCGGTGACGAGCTCGTCGCTGTCCGGACGACGGAGGAGCGACTGGGCGTGGTAGTTGCCCATGTCCAACGCCTTCGCGAGGAAGCTGGGCGCGTCGGCGCGGCGCAGCACGAGCGCGGCGGACGTGGTCGGCTTGGGGGCCTCCACCTTGTCCTTCGCCTCGCCCTCGCCGGCCGTCTCGTCCGCCTTCGCCTCGCCCTCGCCGGCCGTCTCGAGCTTCTGCGTGGCGGCCGCCGCGTCCGCCGCCACGCGCTCGTCCATGAGCACGCGGAGGATGACGTCGGTCGTGCGGGACTCCCCGACGGCCGCCGCCATCTGCTCGGCGACGGGCCGCAACTCGGCCACGAGCGCGTCGATGACGGCGCGCTCTGCCTGGCGGCGGTTGGCGCGGGCGGCGCCCTTCTGCTTGCCCTTCTCCTTGGTGGCCGCGGCGTTGGGCGCGCCGGCGGGGTTGGGGTTGTTGGAGGGGGTGGTCGCGGTCGTGGACTTGGCCATCTGACTCTCCGGTGCGACAACTGCATCATTGCAGCGTCGCGGTGTAAGGGCAACCTTTTCAGGCCTGCCCTGCGCGACGCTGCTTCCCCTACAGCGCCAGTTGTCGAACATGCTTTTCAGCATGCC
>CAYUKJ010000205.1:1630-1930 GCA_964445245.1 uncultured Methanosarcinales archaeon
TGCGGGATCACGCGCGACACTGCACCATGCAGCGCCGCTTTGCAGGGCCTCCTTATTCAGGCATGCCCTGCGCGACGCTGCTTCCCCAGCAACGTCAGTGTCGAACACGGTTTTACCCGTGCCCGGGGAAGGTGAGCAGGTTTAATCCGGTATCTGCTCGGGCTTTTCAGACCCTTTTTTAAAGGCCCGCAAAGCCCAAGCAGATTTCCGCTAACTATAGATAAATTGTAAAGTTCACAGCCAAATAGTTTTTGGCTCAAATATGGGGTACTATATTAGCTCCTCGGCTCGGAAATGTAA
>CAYUKJ010000206.1:0-1923 GCA_964445245.1 uncultured Methanosarcinales archaeon
CAACACCACATCATGCATCTCAGTCCTCTTTAAGAGCATCACCACTTGGTGCTAAAAACGAGGAGTTTTGCGTGCGGTCCTCTTGCAGTCCTCTTCCTTCTCGTCGAGGAATGCCTCATCCGCCGTCTTCACCCTCTTTAGAGGAAAAACATTCGTAAACATTCGCTAGTAGCAAATTATTTATACTCAGTCCGGTTCCCCCGCGCGTGGTTGGAGGGGAGAAGTTTGGGTGAGATAATTCTTGCCGTAGGCGCGCATCCCGACGATTTTGAGCTGGGCTGCGGGGGGACTCTTCTCAAGCATTGCCTGGAGGGGCAGCCCGTCTACGGTTTAATCCTGACGAAGGGGCAGAACGGGAACCACTCCCCCGACCTCAGCGAGGCCTTGGCGTCCTTGCGCCGGTTCGGCCTCAAAGAGTCGCGCATCCTCGACTTTCCCGACGGCGAGCTGGTCGATTCCCTCCCCTATGTCTCGCGCCTCGAGGAAGAGATCCGCAGGATCGGCCCCTCCAGGGTGTACACGCACACGGGCAATGACCGTCACCAGGATCACCGGAACTGCTCCAGGCTGGTTCAAAGCGCGGCACGGTTTATACCGCAGGTCCTCCTCTTCGAGTCGCCCTCGACCACGACCGATTTTTCCCCCACGTACTTCTCTAACATCAGCCACACGTTGGAGCAGAAGCTCGCCACCCTCCGGATGTACGAATCCCAGGTGGATAAGGGGACCATCGACATCGACTTCGTGCGGGCGCAGGCCCTCTACTGGGGGTTCCGCAGCAAGGCCAAGAACGGCGTGACCGTCTACGCGGAGGCCTTCGAAGTGGCGCGCTTCATCTCCGACTAGGGCGATATCTCGGGGAGTCCAGACAGAGGGGGCGGGCAGATGAGAATCGGAGGAGGCTCACTGTCCCAGGGTTTCTCCCGGTTCCAGGCAGGCGGCCGCCTCCTCTTCGCCCGAGCCTTCCAGCTGCACGCGCTCAAAGAAAATGGATGCGTCCGCTGTCGCCACCTCGGCCTTGCCGCAGGCGTGCCCCATCACGAAGCCTGGAGGCAGCCCTGTCGCCTCGCGCGGGGACGCAAGCGAAGCCTTCCAGACGACGAGCCTGCGGCCCCCATACTGCGTGAAGGCCCCTGGGAAAGGGTCGCCAAGGGCCCGCACCCAATTGTGGAGGCGGACGGAGTCCCACCCCCAATCCATCGCGCCGTCCTCCGGCTTTCTTGCGCGGTAATAGGCGGCCCGCGAGGGGTCCTGCTTGACGCGCTCCGCGGTCCCTGCTTCGATGGAGTCGACGGCCCGCAGGACCGCTTTGGGGTAGAGGGGCAGCATCCTTCGGAGCACGTCGGCGACGCCGTCGTCTGTCCCGATCGGCACACGCTCCCGGGTGATTATGTCCCCGGTGTCGACCTTCTCGTCGATGTAGTGGACGGTCACTCCGGTCTCGCGCTCCCCGTTGATGATCGCCCAGTTGACCGAGGATCGCCCCCGATACTCGGGCAGGAGCGCACCGTGCGTGTTGATGATGGGATGCCTGGAGAGGAGCTCCCCCCGGATGATGGAGTGGTAGTTGAGGATGACCGTCAGGTCAGGGCGCCATGACGTGATCCTCTCCAGCGAGGCGGGGGCGTTGATGTCCTGGGGCTGGAAGGCCTCAAGCCCTTTTTCCCGGGCGAAATCCTTGAGGGACGCGTAGAGGCCCAGGCGCTCGAACCGGCGGGCGTACGCGGCCTCGCGCGCGTAGAACTCGTCGGGCTCCGCAATGACGCCGGCGACCTCGTGGAGGCTCCCGAGGAGGGCGTCAAGGGCGAGGCACCCCCACTTCTGGTGGCCGATGAAGGCGACTCTCATGGGCCCCTTCTCCCCTCTCCATCGATGCGCGCGCCGCTCATTTTTGGCGGCCTCGCTGGCGCCGGGCATGCGCGA
>CAYUKJ010000207.1:0-1918 GCA_964445245.1 uncultured Methanosarcinales archaeon
CCCACCGCCCCCTCCACCACCCGAAGGGGCCGGCGCCTGTGAAGGGGCGTGGGCCACGGCGAGGGGGCGGGGGTGGCCCCATCCGGGGTGACACCGAAGCCCGTGGCCGTTTGCCGAAGGCGTTCCCGCCGGCCGTCTTGGAGGGTCTGTTAAGAGCGGGTCATTTTGGAACCGGGGTGCAGGGTCGGACGCCATCAGCTCCACACCTCCACCGTAGTGTTGACAGGCCCGAAGAAGAAGCCCTCGGAGTCGAGGAAGAACGTGGTCTTGCGCGCGACCAGGAGGATCTCGGCCTGGGGGCGCGTGTCGTTGGAGCGGTTGTACATGACGGTCTCGTTGACGCTGTAGGCGAAGCCGAACTGGTCGGGGATGATGCCCAGCGCCATCTGCTCGATGAACTCCCGGGCGACGTAGCCGTGCCGGCACGAGGCCTTTTCGCCCTCGATGCCGCAGGGGTCCGCCGGGTTCTCCGGATTGGCGGCATCCGGGTCCTTGGCGTTCGTCATGTTCCAGTACCACTGCGCGATCTGCTGGTGGATGAAGAGGCTGACGTCGGTGATGTTGCCGTCGGCGATCAGCGCGTTGCGGTAGTACAGGGTGAGGTCCCGAATCCGGGTCTGGGTGAGGAAGTTGAGGAAGTCCTCGGCCAAAAAGTAGTTCTGGGAGGTCTCGGGGATGTTGACGCGCGAGGAGAGGATGACGATGATGGTGAGCACCAGGATGGAGGCCGCGATGAAGACGTCGAGGACGAAGAAGTAGGTGCCTTTGGTGTTTCGGAGGGCGGGCATGACGGACAAGGCGCGTAGCCCCGCCCTGCAGGAGAGGATTTTTAAATATTGCGAAGGAAGTGGGTTCGAAGAAAACATGCAAGAGCTCTTACGGCCCCGGGCACTCCTCGGCTGGCCAGACGGCGACGTTGACGAGGACGGGCTGGCCGTCCAGGCGGGCGGGGAAGCGCTGCGTCACGACGTTCTTCATGCAGCCCGTGACGAGGGCGAGGGGGCGGTATTCAAGGATGACTTCTTCAGGCAGGCCCTTGTCGCAGCACTCGATGTTCATGACGTAGTCGCCCGAGGGCGGGCTGACGGGGACGAGGTCGCCCTTCCTGCGGCCCAGGCACCAGGTAGAAAAGTCGACGCCGACCGGGACCGTGGGCGGGTTCGCCTGCAGGACGGGGTAGTCGCAGCCGTTGATCCCCTGGCAGGCCCCGCAGCGGCCCTGGGCGTCGGTGCAGTCGGCGTGGCAGGTGCCGTTCACCAGCTCGAAGTCAAGATGCGTCGTCTGCTCCATCGCCACGTCGACCTCCTTGATCTGGGTGTCGTAGCCCAGCCGGGACGCGGAGGCGATGAGGCGGCCGGCCGGGAGGCCTGCGAGGCGGTAGAAGCCGTCGGCGAGCGTCATGGAGGAGGTGTAGGTGGGCAAAAGCGAGTTCGTCGCGCTCACGACGGTGACGGTCGCATCGGCCAGGCGCGCGTTCGTGTAATTGTCGGAGACGTATCCCTCAATCGCCCCCTGGCAGTCCGGGTCGGGGCAGCCCGCGCAGTCGCCTATGACCATAGAGCTGGGGTCCTGGAAGATCTCGGGGCAGACGCTGTCGTTCCAGCCGCAGGGGTAGCACTCGTCGCCGAGCTCGACGGCGCCGACGTGCTCGTCAGGCCCTGGGGGGTTGGGGTAGTCGTTCCCGACGAGGCGGCCCGCGCAGGACGACGGCGTCACGCCGATGATGCAGCGCCCGTAGGGATGGATGAACTGGGCGACGGCAAGCGGGACGGCAAGGGCTAGGACGCCCAGGGCTGCGAGGATCACCCACCACTTCATCCTGCGCCCAGCTGAAGGGTCGTATTTAAATATTGTGGCGACGAAGGCTCTTAGGCAAATACCCGCCAGGTCAAGACTCCGAGGTTGTAGGCGATGAGCT
>CAYUKJ010000208.1:0-1885 GCA_964445245.1 uncultured Methanosarcinales archaeon
AACAATTCGCGCTTCGGCCTGAGCGCTTCGCTCTACGATCCGGACCTGGAGCACCGGCGTCGTTTCATCGAGGAGATCGAGGTCGGCATGGTTCACCTCGACGAGCCCACGGTCGGCGCCTACGCCCACATGCCATTCGGCGGTTGGAAGGATACCGGCATCGGACCCAAGGAGATGGCCCAAGGCGGCGTAGCCTTCTTCCAGCGGGAGAAGACCGTCTCCATCGGCTCGCCGACGGGAAGCGGCGGACTCGCGTTCAACAAGTAAACGGAAGTGGGGGGCTTCCGTTTTTTTATTGACATCTGAGCATTTTTTCATTACCATAGCCGCGAGTCTGTTGTCCCCGCTGTCCCACGCAGTTGTAACACACACGGAGGAAAGATGCGAATCATTGAGAACCCAGCGTTCACTTCGGAGGAGATGAAGGCTCGCCAGGCGGCGGTCCTCATGCCGGCGTACATGAAGTACGATCCTCGGCTCCACATCGTCGGTGGGGAGGGGGCCCACGTCATCGACGCCAACGGCAACCACTACCTCGACTCGTTCGGCGGCGCGTGCACGGTCTCGCTCGGCTACTGCCACCCGGAGTTGGTGGCGGCTCTCAGGGAGCAAACCGAGAGGATCTGGCACGTCACCACGCTCTACGACAGCGACCCGATCCTGGAGGCGGCCGAGGCGTTGACCGCGGTCATGCCGGTCAAGAACACCAAGGTCTTCTTCGTCAACTCCGGCACAGAAGCGACCGAGTTCGCGGCCCACCTGACGTCGCTCCGGACCGGGAGCTATCGCTTCGCGGCCCAGGAGCGTTCCTTCCACGGTCGGACGTTGTTCTCGGCCGGGGTCACCCTGCAGGAGCCCTGGCGGAAGAGCATCATGCCGTTCGGTCCGCCCGTGCACGCCTTGCCGAGTCCGTACCCGTACCGTGAGAAGCCGGATGGCATGTCGGACGACGACTACTACCACTGGTGTCTCGAGCGGATCCGCCTCACCATCAAGAACCAGTGCGGCGGCAGGATCGCCGCCGCGTACGTGGAGCCGATCCAGGGAAACGGCGGCTGTATCGTCGCACCCCCCTGGTACTACGGCGAGCTGGTGGAGATCATCCACGCGGCCGGCGGTCTCGTGATCGCGGACGAGGTGCAGAGCGGCTTCTTCCGCACCGGCAAGTGGTGGGGGTCGGACCACTGGCCCACGCCGCCCGACGTCTGGGACATGGCCAAGGGCATGGGCAATGGCTTCCCGGTCGGCGCAGTCGTGGCGCGGAACGAGGTGGCCCAGGCGTTCGCGAATGTCACCCACTTCTCCACCTACGGCGGCAACCCGCTCGCCATGGTGGTGGTGAAGAAGATCGTGGAGGTGCTGAGCCGCTCGGAGATGCAGGCACACATCCGTGACCGCGGCACCGAGCTCGGTGCCGGACTCCGCGGGCTCATGGAGAAGCACCCGCTCATCGGCGACGTGCGTGGCACCGGCCTGATGCAGGGTGTCGAGCTCGTGACTGACCGGGAGAAGAAGACGCCCGCCGCCCCGGCCACGCTTCGCCTCATGGGGGAGTGCCTCAAGCGCGGCATGCTCATCGGCAAGGGCGGAGAGGGAAACGTCATCCGCTTCAAGCCGCCGTACTGCGTGACCGAGGAAGACGGGCGGCTCATGCCCGACGTCTTCGAGGACTCGCTCATGCTGATCGAACGCGACCTCGGGCTCGTCTAGGCCCACAAGGTCGTCCCATTGCCCGCCACCAGCTTTTACAGGTAGACGGGCTTTTTTATATCCCCAATAGGGGGGCTTGCAAAATTTTGGGTTTTCCGTTATACTTCTTGCAGATTATTTTTTTATTAGTAATTTAAGTCTAATTTCCTTTTAATTAGCCAAAATTTAAACATAT
>CAYUKJ010000209.1:0-1866 GCA_964445245.1 uncultured Methanosarcinales archaeon
CATGGGTTCTAACTCTAAGTGCAACGCTATGAGGACAATAGCGTTGTATGGAACCTTATGTCCACCTTTCGGCCGACGAGCGCATGTTGATCTACCAGTGGCAGCGGGAGGGGCTTCCTCAGGCTGAGATCGCCAGGCGCCTGGGGCGGGACCGTGCAACCGTGAGCCGCGAGCTGCGTCGCAATGCCATTCCGGCTGGATATCTGCCCGACGTGGCGCAACGGTGCTACCAAGCCCGGCGTCAGCGCTGCCGCCGACGGCCCCGTCTTCTGGACCGTCGCCTGCAACGGAACGTCCTTCTGCTTTTGGAGCAGGGCTTGTCGCCGGAGCAGATCTCCGGGCGACTGCGGGTTGAGCAGGGTGGATGCGTGATCAACCATGAAACCATCTACCGCTTCGTCTATGAGTCGCCCCTGGGGCGTCAGGAGAAGCTGTACCAGTACCTGCGCCGGGGCAAGAAGAAGCGCACGCGGCGTCAGGGCCGCCGGAGCCACGTCAGCCCCATTGCCCAGCGCCTGTTCATCGACGCCCGCCGCCTGGCCGCTGCTCAGCGCATGGAGATCGGCCATTGGGAGAGCGATTCCCTGCTCTTCGGCCATGACCAGGCTCTCAATGTCCTCGTCGAGCGCCTCAGCCGTTTCACCGTCGTCACCCGGCTCCGCAGCAAGACGGCTCAGGACACCTGCCAGGTGCTCCTTGCCCGCCTTGCCCAGCTGCCCCACTCCAGCGTCACGGCTGACAACGGCAGCGAGAACGCCGATCACATGATCGTCTCCCAGGCGTTGTCCATCCCCTTCTACTTCTGCCATCCCTACCACTCCTGGGAGAAAGGCACGGTCGAGAACACCAATGGATTGCTCCGTCGCTACGTCCCCCGGGATACCGACCTGAACCGTGTCGACCAAGGTGACCTGGAGGCCATCGCCGCCGAACTCAACCTTCGCCCCAGAAAATGCCTCGGCTTCCTAACCCCTCACGAGGTACTATTCGGCGTCTCCGTTGCACTTAGCTATTGAATCCATGTGCGACGCCGCCGTGGATCCGCGAGGAGCGCATCATCCGCCTCCACTGCTCCCGTTCGTTCGAAATCAGCTACGCCGATTCGGTGCCGACGACTCGCCGGGCGTGTGCTGGTCGACCTTTCGCTTGACAGCCCCCTATCGCTATGCTAGAGTTCGCCCGCCCGGATCCCGGCAGCAGCACCTTCATCACAGGCGCCAGGTGTCGAAGACTCCCTCAAACCTCATGGTGGCTCGGCTGCGCGATCTGCAGGCCTCATCCTCCGACGTCGAGGCCTCGGCGGTGGGCAGCGTGGACGGGCTGACGATGGCCTCGGCTCTCCCCGCCGATGTCGAAGAGGACCGTGTGGCCGCCATGTCGGCGGCCATGCTGAGTCTGGGCGAGCGGATCGCCACCGAGCTTGGGCGCGGGATCCTGGACCAGGTCTACATCAAGGGCGAGAAGGGGTATGTCGTCCTGATGGCCGTCGGCCGCGACGCCGTTCTGACCGTGCTAGCTCGTCAACAGGCCAAGCTCGGCCTCCTGTTCCTCGACATGCGACGGGCCACCGAAGACCTGGCCAAGCTGCTCTAGGCCAACGGGCTCCTGGATGGACTCGCCCCCGGCCTCCAGCCAGGTCGTCCCCAGTCAGTTCGCCTCGATCTTCCTCGACGTCCTGCGCGAGCTCTTGGGTGAACACGGCACGCGCACGGTACTGCGGAGGGCCGGCCTCGCCGACTGGATCGAGGCCCCTCCACCGCCATCCCTCACGCATCGGATCCTTGCTCAGCCGCTGTCGATCCTCATGACCTCCCTGGAGGACATCTATGGAAGCCGAGGCGGGCGCGCTCTGGGACGGCGCATGGG
>CAYUKJ010000210.1:0-1828 GCA_964445245.1 uncultured Methanosarcinales archaeon
TAGTCGATGAAGCGGTTCATGAACATCTCCTTGGGGTCGTTGCAGGTATAGAACCACAACTCGCCGCCCGCCTTCTTCTTGCGTTCCCACAGCGACGCATACTTGTCGTAGGCGTAGTTCCATTCGGCCGTGAGCAGGGGAACCCAGACGTCGATGGCGTCCACCAGCTTGACGCAGATCTCAGGGCGCCTTATCAGATCGCGGCCGGCGAACGGCGTGGGTTCGATGATCCTTATCTTCGGCGCGTATTGCTTCGCCAAGGTCGCCAGTTCCACGTACTTCTCCCCGTTCATGCTGATGGGTTCGTCCGAGATGTGCTGCAGGTAGATGTCGAGCCAGCCCTTTTCCTCGAGGTGTTTTTGTAGGATCGGCAGAAACTGCGCGAAGCAATCCTTGGCTTCCTGGCTGAAGGCGTCGATATTCGCCTTTTGGACGGCATGGCCGCCCTCGTTTACCCAGATGGTCGACGTGAAGTTATTGCTGAACGGCGCATGCGCCAGGTGTTCCCCCTCGATGCGGCCGATGACGCCCTCCTCCTGGAACAGCTTCACCCAGCGGTCGAAATCCTGGAAATCGAAGGTCAGCTTGCCGTCCGGACCTATTGTCGCCTTCACGAGCTGTTGAGTCAGGGGGGTCAGAATCATGTTGTGGCGATGGAAGGCCATATTCTTCGCGATTGTACGCAGCAGCTCCCAGTAGCGTTCTTCGGTGAGCTTGCAGGGGACTCCCGTGTGTTCCTCCAGGCGTGCGAGCTTGCCGGCTCCGCCGCCGCAGAGCGGCCATTGGGTGACCCACAAAGTGCGCTTGTCCGGAAGCTGCGCCGCATACACCTGGACCGTCAAGGGAACGGCTGTTTCGTGCGCCCCTGCGCGCAATACGACCTTGCCTGCGTACTTGCCGGGCTTGGCATCCTTGGGGACATGGATGGTGATCCATACGGGCTGCGTCTTCCCCTTGCCGAGATCCTGCTTTTCATACTCGAACAACGGATCGGGGAAATTGCCCGGGGTCAGGCGCACGCACGAGTTCCTCCAAGTCCACTCTCCGGGTTTCAGGACGACGGGATCCTTGGACGAGTTGTGCGCCACGCTCACGAAGCCCACGAAACGCACGCGCAGCGCTTCGAATTTCCTGCCGTCGGCGCCGACCAGGGGGTCGACAACGCAATGCAGGCCTGCGACGTCCTGGAACGCGCGAACGGCATACTGCGCCGAGACGACCTCGTTGCGGGCCGCGTCCACCACGAGGGGCGCGGATTCGGCTGGCGGTTCCTCGTCCTCGAAGATTTTGGTCATCGAGTCCACCTGCCAAACCCGGAAGGCGGGATTGTCCTCCGCTCTAGCGCCCCGGACGCCCCCCCACGACAAGAGCGCCGCCGACACGGCTAGATTCTCGCCGTGCACACTCACCCCCGCTGCTGCAGCAAGTTCCCACGGCTCGGCGGCGAGACAGCCCCGGGCGTCGCCGTGTGCAGGACCTCTCCGAGCGTGTCAAACATCGCGTCCAGGGCATCGCTCGGTACCCCCTTGGTGCGCTCGATCTCCGCGTCGATGTCCGCTCGGAGACGCAAGATGCGCCACCGCCAGCCTTGCCGCGCCCACGCGGTCATCCGCTTCTCTGCCGCCGCGAGGATGGCCGCCTGTTCATCCGCGTGCTCCAGGTGCGGCACCTCGTAGACGACAGCGGTCGGCGCCTTGCCGTCCGGTGGGAATAGGAGTCGCCCCAAGTCCTGCGTCTCGTCCAGGCGTGCAAGCGCGTGGGCGTTCCGTTGCTCCATGCCTTCCACGACCTTCACGACATCATCGATCGCGGCTGCCGAGCCGATATC
>CAYUKJ010000211.1:0-1490 GCA_964445245.1 uncultured Methanosarcinales archaeon
GATCAGGCGCTCGAGCTTGAGGTGCCTGGTCGGAAACGCGGCGTCCACAATCGTCTGGGCCTCTGCCTGGGGAAAGGGGGGGACGCGGTCCTGGAGCTTCCGCAGCTCGTCGCAATACTCCTGGGGCAGGAGGTCGGGGCGCAGGCTGAGGAGCTGCCCGAGCTTGACGAAGCCGCCGCCGAGCTCTTCGAAGATTTTGCGGAGCTGGGCGGGCGTCGGCTTGGGGATGCCAAAGACTAAGCCGCGCCGCAGGTGCATGGCGGTCGCCAGCGCGCCCAGCTCATGCTTGACGAGCACGTCCACGATCTGGGTGAGGCGGCGCAGGTGCCTGGGAGAGTACATTGTTGCCTTCCGGAAAGGAGAGTTTAAAAAGGTTTGGTCAGTTGGGGGGTTTGAAGAAAATGTCCCGGTGCCGGCTTCAGGCGACATTCCAGGAAGCCCGGGCGGATTAAACTCTCGCTCCCATGGTGCAGAGGAGAGCGTGCATCATGCCGCAGACGGTTCCTACCAAGAAGCCGCGACGGCCTTCGCCACGGACACGAGGTCTAGGATGTCCACAGCGTCGTCCCCCGTGACGTCGGAGGCGAATGCGCGTGCTGCCGAGGGCTTGCGGAAGTCGCCGGCAATCGCGGCCAAATCTTGGAGATTGACGCTGCCATCGCCGTTGACGTCTGCAACAGGCACAAGCGGCCCGTTGCCCACTATGATGTAGCTACCCTGCTTTTGGGCGGCCGCCGGAGCGCCGTTGAGCGTCACCTGCGAGGCATCTGTGCTCGGCGCAAACACCGTGACATCCTGCACCGCCTCGCCGGCGAGCGACAGCGCGGCCCCGGCAAAATCAGCCTCAAGCGTCAGCGGAGCGGCGCTGCGCACAAGCGCCCGTCCGCCGGCGTCGTCAAGCGCGCTGCCCTCCGCCAAGAACACGCGCCGAATCGCGCTGGTGGCGACGTCCCTGACGATGCTGGCCGCGCGGCCCGTGAGGGCGTAGCCGCCAAGCGTCACGATGGCTGGCCCGCCGTACTTTACCAGATGGTCCTCCTGCATGCCCCCGCGTAGCACCCGCACGCCTGCGATGTCGGCGGTGTCGCCAAGGTTGGTGATGGTGGGCTTGCCGGTCCAACCGGTTGTGTCGGTGGGGTAGAGCACCATGACGTAGCGGACATTAGCGAGGGGCGATTCTGGAGTGACGTTGACGTAGTTCTTCCCATCGTTGCCGCCCGCTGTCACGAAGCGGTCTGGGGCCACGACGTTGATGCCCAGCAGCTGGCTGTCCGTGCTGGCGCTCTTCAGCCACCTTCCTTCAGCGGAAATCGCTCCCACAGAATGGAAGATCCAACGGTACACATGCGGGGCCGGCGCCTCGACGTTGTCCACCATAACAAAGTAGTCCGGCCGCACGAAGATCACGTTCCGCTTGAAGGCGGTCAGAAGGCGCGTGCCCGGACGTCCCCCAGGGCCGTCGTCAAGCCGGTAGAGGTTGGTGGCGTCTG
>CAYUKJ010000211.1:1500-1828 GCA_964445245.1 uncultured Methanosarcinales archaeon
GGAAGCCGAAGTGCGGCGTGCCAAGGACCGCCTCAAGCCGGCCGTCGGTGTCGCGGAAGAATGAGGGGTCCTTCCACCCAGTGTACCAGAACTGGTCAGTGTCATCGACGACAAGCGTATTGTGATAGGACGTGCTGTGGCTGTCGACAGACGAAACCTCGCTTGCCAAGTCGGCGGCTCCCCGGCTCAGGTAGAACGTGTTGGCATCCATATGGTCGTGGCCCCTGTCGTAGTTGCGCATGGCGGCCACTTCAAACGGGTAGAGGGGCCCCCCATCAGCGGTGAACTGCGTGAAGGAGAAACGCCCGCCGTATGCGCCGGTCCGGAG
>CAYUKJ010000212.1:0-1826 GCA_964445245.1 uncultured Methanosarcinales archaeon
CAGGCCCCGGACGCTATCGGGCAAGCGCTTGGGGCTTCAACATGCTGAGCGGCTGCACTCCCCTGCCAAGATTCACTGTGAGCGTCGGCGGCGTCCCCACGCACTTGGAGGTGCCGCAAAATGCACGCGAGTGGCAGCAGCTGACGACCGAGTTCGACGTGCCAAATGACGCCACCCGTGTCCGGTTGGAGCTGTGGCACCGATGCCCAGGCTTTACGAAGGTCGGCTGGGACGACATCTCGTTAGAGAAGCTTTCTTAAACCCCCGGCCAAACCCTTAAATAATCTGGACGGCTTCCTCCCATCATGCGGCGGCCCTCGTTTGCCGGCAGCTTCTACGAGGCGGATCCCGTGCGGCTCGACGCACAGATCAAGGCCTGCTTCACCCACCCCCTGGGCCCAGGCGGCCTACCCGTCCCGCCCAAGGACCTGCCGATGCGCGCCGTCGTCGTGCCCCACGCCGGCTACATCTTCTCAGGGCCCTGCGCGGCCTGGGCCTACAAGGCCCTTGCCGAGGCCCCGCTGCCTGACGTCGTCGTCGTCGCCGGCCCCAACCACTCCGCCCCCGCCTCCGGCCTCACCCTTGAGCCCGTCGAGATGCCCTTCGGCTTTGTGCGCGTCGACCAGGAGCTCGCGCACGCGCTGGCCGCCCGCGAGCACATCGCCGTCAACGAGGACATCCAGGCCGCCGAACACTCCGTCGAGGTCCAGCTCCCCTTCCTCCAGTTCATATACCGCGCCCAAATCGAGCGCCTCAAAGTCCTCCCCCTCCTCCTCTCCATCGACTGCGACCTGCGGGCATTGGCCCGCGACCTCAAGGACGCGCTTTTCGAACAGCACAAGACCGCCGTCTTCGTGATCAGCAGCGACTTCACCCACCACGGCCCCCGCTACAGCTATGCGCCCTACGCCGACGACATCGCCGAGCAGCTGGCCTCCCTCAACCACGAGGCCCTAGACGCCGTCCTGCGCCTCGACGACGTCGCGTTTCGGCGCCACCTCGCCACGACGGGCAACACGATCTGCGGCCACATCCCGCTCACCCTCCTCATGTTCCTCATCACGCCGATGCAGGCCCGCCTGGAGGCGACGTACGCCAGCGGCGACATCATCGACGACTGGACCAACACCGTCAGCTACGCCAGCCTCACCTACCGCTAGCGGCGTTTTCTTTTTGGTGCGCGCGCGACCTCTGCGGCCACCCACCGCGTAAACGCCGCGTTCGCCCGCGCGGGCAGGACCGCGATGCAGGGCACAATGTAGGGATGCGCTTCCGCAAGCTGACGCCGCACCGCCGGCACCTTTTCGTCCGTCGTCTTGGCGATAAGCACGGTCTCCCTCGCCGCCTCCTGCCGGCCCTTCCACCAATAGCGGCTGTGGCTGTGCAGCAGATTGACGCAGGCGCACAGCCGCCTTGCAAGCAATTGCTCCCCGAGGCGGCGGGCCAGGGCGCGCGAGGGGAAGGGGCAATACACGAAGCGGAGGGCCATCCTCCCAGCCACGCTTCGCAGCCTTTAATAGCTTCCGGCAAAGGCCTGCAACAGGCTTTGGTGAAAATCTCGCTTCGCTCGGAGTTGCTGGGCTGCTCGCCGTCGTGCTGTCGTAGCTGTTAGGCACCCGTCCCCGTAGTCCTCAGAAACCCCGGGGGTTTCTGGGATGCCAGCAACCTTCGGTTGCTGAGCAGGACAACCCCCTGGCTGCGCCGCAGTCACAACAGGACACGGCTCGCCCGTAAGCCCAGCAACCCACATTTTCACCAAAGCCCTCGCAACGGGCTCTTAGGCAAATACCCGCCAGGTCAAGACTCCGAGGTTGTAGGCGATGAGC
>CAYUKJ010000213.1:0-250 GCA_964445245.1 uncultured Methanosarcinales archaeon
AATTCAGGAAAATCAGCGTACATCTCATCCAGTCTGCATTTGTTCTTGAAGTAAAGATCATTCCTCTTGAGAAAAAACTGGTCATCGAAGCATTGAAGCTCCAACACCTGATAGTAGATAATTTTACCAATGGGATCGTCTGTGTCACGGTGACTGTCAGTGCAGGCAAAAGTGACCTCGATTCCCTTCCAGAAGTCCCCAAAAACGGAGAGAGGGTGCTGCAAATGGTGGAAGCCCTTGCGGGCAAGGC
>CAYUKJ010000213.1:260-1802 GCA_964445245.1 uncultured Methanosarcinales archaeon
TTCCGATGCGTTGATGAATGATTCAAGGGGCGGCCCGACCCATGTACCGAAACGATATTCACTGTATCTGAGCTGTACGGTGACCGACGCATTCGGCTTTGAGGCCACATCGCCGGACCATTGATAGAAGAGCCCCTTGTACTTTTTAACCGATTCTTTCTTGAAATGGTTCCGTCGGCCATTCAGTTCAAGGCCTAGGTCTGCCACAAGCCCTTGGTAGAATTCGAGCGGGTCGCATGTGGGCGCAACCATATTCGCGTTGCTGAATGTCGGTTGGCTCACTGCACGAACCTCACCTGGTGGTCGTAGAACGAGAGGTCTTTCCCCGGCGCTTTTTTTGGCGCGTCCTTGGCCTTTTCAAACACCAGGATGTAGCAGCCGCTCTTCATCTGGGCGCACTTCGTCTGCTTGGGCCCATAGCTTGCCACGGCCTTGAAGCCGTAGGCCGGCATGTGCGCGGCAAAGCGCTCGGCGGCCTCCTCGTCCAGCGAATAGGGCAGCGTGACCAGCCAGTGCCCGCCGCGTTTCAAGACCCGATTGGTCTCCATGACGCAGCGCTCAATCTCGTTGTGGGCCTTGCCCTGCTTGAGATAGAACAGCATGTAGGAGTTGACGACGGCATCCGCCACGCGGTCGGCAAGCGGCATGGCGGTGGTACTGGCGGCAAGGTACGTATTGTGAATCTTGCGCTTCTCGCAGTGCTTCTTGCCGGCCGCCAGGAACTTAGGGTCCAGGTCCAGGCAGATGGCCCGCTTGCCGGTGGCCCTCGAAAAATATGCGGCCCCTGCCCCCATGTCGACGATGACGGGGTCCGAAATCTTGGCCTCCAGCGAATCCAGGAGTTTCCCGACCACTTTGAGGCCGGCCTCGCTGGCGCTTTCCTTCCAGCCTTCCTCGTAGAGCCGGCACCATTTGCGCCAGCCTTTCGTGTGCACCAGCTTGAAGAACTGCTCCTCGCCCAGGTTGCGCCACTTGGCCTGGATCACCGTGGACAGCCGGAAAGGCGGCATGGGCGCGAACATCTTGGGCGCAAGCAGCCCCTGCAGGTGCGCCACCGCCCGGTCCAGCTCGTTGGCGTCATAGACGGCCTGCTCGTGCTTGGACAATTCGTGGCCGCCGTAGAAGCGGTTCACGATCTCTTCTTTGGCGCGCCGCATCGCCAGCATCTCGGCGTCGCTGGTGCGCGGCGAAAAATTCTTGGGCACCTTGAGCGTGTATTCCTTGGCTAGTTCGGCGACGAAGCGCAGCATCATCTGGTTGAGGGTATCGCTGCGGGTGACCAGGTCGTAATGCGTGACCTCGCCCTTCTGCCCGCGCCGGTAGACGCGCCCGGTGAACTGGATGAATTCGCGCGTCGTCATGGCGGGTTCAACAGAAAGGAGGTCGCAGGGCACATCCCCTGTCGTGATGTCGATGCTCTCCTCGCTTACCGAGGAGGTCACCAGGACGGGGTAGTCGCGGCGGTTGCCAAAGCGCAGGATGGCGTGGCGCCGCTCGGCAAGCGGCGTCTCGCCGGAGATGACCACAACATGGCGGCCGTGT
>CAYUKJ010000214.1:0-1501 GCA_964445245.1 uncultured Methanosarcinales archaeon
GGCTCTTCCATTCCCTTCTCCCGAATTTTTTGCGAGAGGCCGGCCCATTGACGGCCGCAGAGCTGCACTCCGCCCTCCTGCCTGGTTGCGAGCCCCGGAAATTCCGCGTCCGGTTCCTGCGCCTGCACGACCTCAATGGCCTCGGCGTCGAGGCGGCCCCGCTCTATCTGGCTCTCGCCGCCGCCTATCCCGACGATGCGGCCGCCCTCTCCCAATACCCGCGCATCGACCTCGCCATCGTGGGGGCGCCCGAGGCCCCGCCCGGCTCACCCAGACCCCCCGCGCCCCAGGCCCGTCTCATCTATCTCGACGCGCCCTCCCTTGCCGCGGCTGTGCGCGGCCGTTTCCCGCGGGCGGCTTCGCCCAGCGAGGGCATCCTGAGATATTCCTACAACGCACCCCGCCTCTAGCGGAGGACATATTGCTTACTCAAGGGATTCCTGGCAAACCGGCCGCTCGGCGCCGGGCCGACACCACCCCTTCTCAGGCGCATCAAGAGCCGGCCCTCGTCACACTTTCGTAATGAATCACTGACGGAATCAAGCAAAAAGTTTTTATATCCTGCGGTGCATTTCGCACATATAGCGTCTAAGATAAGAAAAAGTCTAAGATAAGAAAAAGAGGTGAGAGCATGAGGAAGTTCTATGCATTATTGGGCGCGATGCTCGTGCTGAGCCTGGCCGGCGTCTCGGCCACCGGGGGCGGCCACGAGGGGAGCTTCAGCTTCCACAAGGAAGTCCAAAGCTCTGTCTCCGTGGAGTCCAGCTCTTCGCAAGCCGTCGCCTGGGCCCATGAGCATTCCGGGCACGGGCATGAGCACTCCAGCAGCTATGCGAGCTCGTCCGAGCACAGCTTCAGCCTGCAGAAGACTTTCAGCTCGGTCCTGGACATCCAGAGGTCCTGGAGCCATGGCTGGCCCCATTGGTGGGATTAAGTCCCCGCTTTTATTCATTTATTTTTTTTCATTCATTCTCCCTTCTTTTTCTTGCGATTGGAGCGACTGCATCCGGCCAATCTTTCCTCAGCGGCTTCAGCTTCGTCAACTTTAAGAAGCCTGGCGGGATTGCGCCAGCATGCCTGCCTACGCGGCCAACCGCTATCCCGGGAAACTCGTGGCGGAGGTCCTGGCGCGCTATCCCGCGCCCAAGTGCGCGCTCACCCACACATCCGCGTGGGAGCTCCTTGTCGCGACCATCCTGTCGGCGCAGTGCACCGACGAGCGCGTGAATCTGGTGACGCCCGTCTTCTTCAAGGGGTTCCCCACCGTCGCGAGCGCCGCTAAGGCGAAGCTCTAGGCGGTCCAGGCCGTCATCAGGCCGACCGGGTTCTACCGCAACAAGGCGAAGAATATCCAGGGCGCGGCCCGCCTGCTCCTCGCGGACTTCGGCGGCCGCGTCCCCGGCACGATGGAGGGCCTCCTGAAACTTCCCGGCGTCGCGCGCAAGACCGCCAACGTCGTCCTCGGGACCTGGTTCGGGAAGAACGAGGGCATCGCCGTCGA
>CAYUKJ010000214.1:1511-1790 GCA_964445245.1 uncultured Methanosarcinales archaeon
CCCCGCCAAAATCGAGGGGGATCTCATGAAGATTGTCCCGCGCGCTTCCTGGACCGGCTTTTCGCACGCCATGATCTGGCATGGCCGGAAGATCTGCGCCGCCAGAAAACCTCAGTGCATGCAGTGCTTCCTCGTCAAGAAGTGCCCCAAGAACGGTGTTTAGAGACGGCTTCAACCAATGTGAAAGTATAGAACAAATAATATATAACAGAAAACCTGAGTTTTTAATACGAATTGTTATGTTTTCTGGATATAATAGAGCGCTTGAAGTAATAGCGA
>CAYUKJ010000215.1:0-1786 GCA_964445245.1 uncultured Methanosarcinales archaeon
CACAGGACGCTGAGCACCACAAGAAAAACAAGCCCGATGTTGTGGAGGGGGGCCGACAGCGAAATGTCGGCATGGCGCACGACCTTGGTCTGGTACAGGATGCCCAGCGTCGAGAGGACGGAGATGCCATAGATGAGGAGGAGCGTGGGCCCTGACGGGATGCCGGACATCAGGGGGATCAAGGAAAGCGTGAGCAGGCCGGTGAGGATGGTGCGGGCCGCCGAAAACTCTAGGGCGTGCTCGTCGCGCAGGACGCGCTTCTTGACGAGCTCGGCCACGGCGGCGCACACCGCGGACAGGACCACGAGAAGCGCCCAGTTCATGCGGCCTGCTCTCGGGGGGACAATTTAAAGTTTCCTAGCCTGATCCTAAAAGCAGCCTCTAGAAGAAGTCGCCGAGGCCCCGCTGGGCCCGGGCTGGCGTGTCAAGGCGGGCGAGGGCCTCCCTCACGCTGTCCGAAGAAAAATCGTGCTGGCCCACGAGCAGGTCGAGGACGGCGTCCTTGTCCGGGGGCGCAAACGGGAGGGGGGCGCCAGGATCCACGGGCATCTCCAGAAACAGCTGGAAGGGGGCCTGCCAGGGATAGGGAAAGGCCTCGTCCCACCGCACGGCCGAAAAGAGGCCGTCGAAGTCCTCGCCATGCTGGCGGACGAGTGTCAGGCTCTTTTTGGGGCCCAGGCCCTTGATGCCGCCGGGGTTGTAGTCGGTGCCGACGAGGAGCCCGAGCGCGACTAGCTGGCGCCAGGTGATCTGGAGGCGGCGGAGGGTGGCGTTCAGGTCGATGAGTTCTGGCTCGACGGCGGCCGTCACGGGGCGGCCCGGGAGCTTGCGGCGGCCCGTCACGGACAGGTTCTTGACGATGCGGGGCGCCCCGAATAGGAGGGCGTCGGCGTCCTGGCTCATGACTGCATGGGCGCGGCCTGCCCGGACCAGGGCGGCCGCCTGCGCCTCGCCCTCGGCGGGGGCGTCGACGGCAGGGATGCCGAGGGCGGCAAGAAGCGCCTTGGCCTCCGCAAGCATCTCGGGCGAGAGCGTGGCGGTGCGGGCGGCGTATTTGCGCATGGCTTCGACATCCTCGGCGGCTTTGGCGGTTTCGTAGCGGCGGGCGGCCTCCTGCTTTGTGGCGGCCCGGCGGGCCTGCTCACCGGCCTTCAAGGCAGGGGTTTTCCCGTCAAAAATGAAGGCGAACTTGATGCCGGCCCCCATCAGGTGCGTGAACCGGAAGAACAGCCCGGAGAGGTGGCTGGTGACGCGGCCCTGCCGGTCCTGCAGCAGCGCGCCGTCACGGCCCCGGATCGTGGCGAGGAACATGTAGAGCTGGTTGTAGGCGTCCACGGCCAAAAGCTTGCCGGAGAGCTCCGACAGAGCCAAGGGCGCCGGGGAAAGGAGGTCGGTGATGGCGCAGCCCATGGTCAGAGGCGCTTGTGCGTGACGCTTTTGTAGTGGACGAGCTGCTCCTGGCCCTTCTTGGTGAGCTGGCCCGTCGCAAGGAGGAGAACTGGCAGGTGGCGGTGGGCGCCAAGGGCGTACGCGGCCGTCACGTCCGCCTCAGTGATTTGCGCCTTGCCCAGGGCCTTGCAGGCGAAGGTGACGGCCCCGACCGCCGAGGGGACACGCAGGATGCAGGTGTGGTCGCTGCCGCGGCGGTGGACGGCCTGCTCCAAGACCTGTATCTCGTGCCGCTCAAAGAACTTCTTGAGGCGTTCGGCGAATGGCGAGGCCTCGTCGGTGGCCTTGAGGGCTGTCTTGGGCGCCCGCGCCCCCTTGGGCGGGGCGGGGCGGGCTG
>CAYUKJ010000216.1:0-1779 GCA_964445245.1 uncultured Methanosarcinales archaeon
GCAAGACCGCAACCATTAAATAGCACCCTGCCTCCGGACCTTTTTTGATGGGCTTAAAGGGAGCTACAGGTTCTTTGCGCGCGCTTCGTCAGGGGGCTGGCGTTGCGCCCGGCTTCAAGGGCCGCTCCATCATCTCGATCCGGGACTTCTCGAGGGAGGACATTCTTGCCGTCTTGAACCGCGCGTCGGCGATGGAAGCCCAGGCTGCGCCCCTTCTCTCGGGCAAGCTGCTGGCGACGCTATTCTTTGAGCCCTCGACGCGCACGCGCCTCAGCTTCGAGAGCGCCATGACGCGCCTGGGCGGGCGCGTCATCTCGGTGTCGGAGGGCGGCTCCAGCAGCATGGCCAAGGGCGAGACGGTGCGGGACGCGGCCCGCATGGCCGAGCGCTACGCCGACGTGCTTGTCATCCGGCATCCCCTGGACGGGGCCGCCCGGGCGGCGGCCGAGGCCGTTGGCGTGCCCGTCATCAACGGCGGGGACGGGGCCAACCAGCACCCCACGCAGACGCTCCTTGACCTCTACGCCATCCGCAAATGCCAGGGGCGCCTGGACAGCCTGACGGTCGCGATGGTCGGCGACCTCAAGTACGGCCGCACCGTCCACTCGCTGGCGCTGGCGCTCCGCTTCTTCTCGCCCCGCTTCTTCTTCGTCTCGCCGCCGTCGCTGCGCATGCCGCAAGACATTCTGGAGGAGCTTGAAGACAATCACCTTCCATTCACCGAGACTGAGTCCCTGGGCGAGGCCGTCTTGGCCTCGGACATCCTGTACATGACGCGCATCCAGAAGGAGCGCTTCCCCGACAAGGACGAGTACGAGAAGGTAAAGGGCGCCTACATCCTCGAGGCCAAGTCGCTTGCGGCGGCAAAGGCGACCCTGCGCGTCATGCATCCCCTCCCGCGCGTGAATGAAATTGCGACGGACGTGGACCGCACCCCGCACGCGTATTATTTCGAGCAGGCCGCCTGCGGCATCCCGGTCCGGCAGGCCTTGCTGTGCATGGTCCTGGGGGCGATGGAATGATTCTTCTGCCCTCTTCTATCACGAAGCAGCTTCAGAGGGAGCCTGTCGGCAAATGGCCACGGGGCGGGCTCGGTACCCCGAAGGGGCCGACCCCCACCGAGCCGCCCGTGGCCCAAAGCTGCACGCGCACCGGCTCCTCCGGTCGGTCGGAGGGGGTTGGGGGCGGGATGCAGCGCAGTAAACAACGGAGAGTTCAACAATGACAGACGGCCAGGAGACTGACGCTAAAAGAAGCAACGAGCGCGCGTACCGCGTCTACCGCCTGGCCACCGGCGTCGTCATCGACCACATCCCTGCCCGAAAGGCCTTGAAGGTCGTCGAGGTCCTGGGGTTGTCGGCCCCCGGCGACTCGATCCTTGCCGTCGGGATCAACCTCGAAAGCAGGAAGCTGGGCCGAAAGGACGTCATCAAGATCGAGGGGGCCGATCCCGAGGATCTGGACTACCACAAGATCGCGCTGGTGGCCCCCGGCGCCACCATCAACATCCTCAAGGACCACCTGATTCTCAAGAAGTTCAAGGTCGAGGTTCCCGAGGACATCCGGGGGCTCCTGGTGTGCCCGACCTCGAACTGCATCACGAACCACGAGCCCGTCGAGAGCCGCTTCCATTACGCGCACCGGCGGCTGACGTGCCATTTCTGCGAGCGGCGGTACGCCTTGGACGGAGTCCGGATGAAGGCGTGATGGGCCCTGTTCCCACAGGCCGCGATGAAAATGTGCTTTTTCGGCCTTAAGGGCGAGCGAGATCCCGAGTCC
>CAYUKJ010000217.1:0-503 GCA_964445245.1 uncultured Methanosarcinales archaeon
CCCTTCTTCCATGGACATGAACTCGAGGTAGGAATTGGCGAGATCCTGGGAAATCACCTTCCCATGGTGATAGACGCGAGGGGGATTGCCGGCCGTTGGTTCTTGTAGGCGAGCCAGACCGGCCGCGCGATCCACGGAGCTCACGAAGTGCCAGAGCATCAGTGTGTAGAAGGTGTATACGAAGGATTGCCACCTGTTGAGGGGCGGGTGCCTTCCAGCTGCCACGCTCCGCAGCAGGTAAGCAGCCGTCTTCTCCACGGGGACCCGAGAGATGAGGAATCTCACCTGAGGGTCTTGCAGGGGCAGGAGCCAGGTGAAGTAGTTCGTCGCCACAGTACGTTTGAAGTTGTCATACCCACTCTCGGCAAGCTGGCGCAGATTCTTGCGGTTCAAGTCGATCCAAAACTTCGAGGGCAGGACCTCGGAAGGGGCGTGGGCCATTGCGTCGAGCATCATTGACAAGCGGTCCTCGCTGGGGAGCTTCTCTTCTGCATCCGGTGCCA
>CAYUKJ010000217.1:513-1779 GCA_964445245.1 uncultured Methanosarcinales archaeon
ATGTTAGCCGTTCGGCCCCGCCGCCCCGCGTCTCAGCAGGCTAGACGCCAAGGCTGGCAGGGAGCGGAAATCGCTCCTCAGAGTTGGAGTCAGAAGGAAATAGCCAGCAACGGCGTAGGCCGCCATGGAAGCCAGACACGCAACCAAAGACGCTAGCCAGGATACACCCATCACCCCCCCAATCAGCCCTCGAGCCGTCCAAAAAAGCGCCATCCCGGCGACAACAAACGGAATCACATTCCTGCCGATCCATTGGAAGGGTGGCGAACCCAGAATCCGAACCTCCACCAGGGGCAGGAACAACAGCACGTAGTAGACGTTCAGACCCAACCATGCCGCCGCCGCCCCTTCCAGGCCCCACTGGAGCACGAGGAACCACAGTGCCGGCACATAGAAGACCACGCCAAGTGCGTTTACCAGGAGCGGCAACCTCGTATGGGCTGTCGCCACCGCCAAGGTGTAGGGCGCTGACATCGCCGCGCTCAGGACAAACCCTGGCAAGACGGTCAGGTAGACCAGCGCCTGAGAGAACTTCCCGTACCGCGCGCGCAGAGTCTCTTGCTGGCCCCGAGCATAGTCCGAGGATAGGGCGGGCAACACAGCTGAATTCAGGAAGGACTGAACGGTCCCAACCCCTTTGGTCAGGCTGTAGGCGACATTGTAGAAGCCCAGCATGCGGAGAGGCAGAACCCGTCCTATCACCAGCCGGTCCAACTGCGTGTACACGATCGCCAGGACGGTAATCAGATTCACATCGAGGGAAAACCGCCAGACACGGCGAATCACGGCCAGCGAAGGGCGCAGCCTGAGGGACACCCACGGCGCTATCTTCCTGCAGGCGACGGCGTACAAGATCACGGACAACAACGCGACCCCGGCCATCCAGAAGAGGAACACTTCCAGATCGCGCCATAGAAGAAGGACCACGACCCCGCCTCCCTGAGAGACGGTGACCGTGACGACTCGCAGGCCGTTCACGATGTCCAGCCGCTGGACGCCGCCCAGCACACTCGTGTATAGCGCCGTAGGCCAGGTTAGGGCGAGCCATATGGCCATCACGCGGATGGCGGCCGCGGCGTACTGTGGAGTCATCTGCTCAAGTTGGAGCCAGTGCGCGGAAATCGGCCATGCGGCAGCAGCCAGCCCGACACCCATCAAGACCGCGATGGCCCAATAGACGCTCGAGGCCGTTTGAACGAGCTCCCGGCTGAAGCCGCGGCCCGGTGTCGTGTCGGCCGCGATTTCGCGATTGACGGTCGTTGACAG
>CAYUKJ010000218.1:0-1774 GCA_964445245.1 uncultured Methanosarcinales archaeon
TAGGTTCTTCCCCGCCCCTCACGGGGCGGGTTAATAACTATTTGCCTAAGAGCCGTTTGCGCTGGCAAAACCCGTCCCAGAAGCTTTTAAAAGGCGGTGAGCCGCCGGTACTCGGCCAACCTGGCTTCAACAGCTTCTAACGTCTGGCGCGCGAGCGTTTCGGTCCCAAAGCCTTCAGCGCAAAACGACGCGACGATCTGGCCGTAGATGAGGGCTTTTCGGAGCGTCGCGGGCGCCTCGTCCTGGGACTTGGCTAGGACGCCGGTGAAGGCGCCCCCGAACGTGTCGCCGCACCCGGTGGGGTCCACGACTGTCTCGAGGGGAAAGCCGCTGGCGGTGAAGAGGTGGTCTGGCGTCAGGAGGAGCGCCCCGTGCTCGCCCTTCTTGATGACGACGCCCCGCAAGCCCAGGTCCAGCGCGGCCCGGCCGGCCTTGACGAGGTTGACGGTCTCGAAGAGCTGGCGGGCCTCGCCCTCGTTGAGGCACAGGAAATGGACCTTGCGCAAGACGTCGAGGAGCCGCGCGCGTGTCCGCACTATCCAGTAGTTCATCGTGTCCGCGACGATGAGGCGCGGATGGGTCAGCTGCGCGATGACGCGCAATTGCTGCTCCGGGTCCATGTTCCCGACAAAGACGAAGGGCGCTCCCCGGTACGCGGCAGGGACCGCGGCGTCCCACGTCGCGAGGCTGCCGACTTCGGTCGCGAGAGTCTTGGCGGCATTCATGTCGTACTCGTAGTGGCCGGCCCACCGGAAGGTGGCTCCACTGCGGGCCAGGCCGTCCAGCCCGATGCCGCGCTCCTCAAGCAGGCGGGCATAAGCCTCCGGAAAGTCCGTCCCGACGGGCGCAGCGACCCCGACGCGGCAGAACAGACGGGCGCCCAGCGCCGCATACGTCGCGCTGCCGCCCAGCGCGTCGCGGGCTTCGCCAAACGGCGTCGTGATAGTGTCCAGGCCCACGCTCCCCACGACAAGCACGTCCACCATGCACGCAAGGGAAGGGCCCCACTATTTTTATGTGTAGTGGGCGGCCCGAAGAGTCGCGCATCCCAGAAATGCCTTTGGCATTTCTGTGGGACCTGCGGAGTGGTCCTGCCTGCGCCTGCGGCAGTGCGAGGCCGAGCAGGCCAGCAAGGGCGAGCGCAGCGAGACCTTCAACGCACCCTTCACTGACATAATCTTTAAATACCGCACGGGGTTGCCGTCATGCATGGTCGTGGTGGGCATCATCGGGGGCAGCGGCGTCGACGACCCCAAGATTCTCAAGGACGTCGCGCACAAGAAGGCGCACACCCCCTACGGGGCGCCCTCGGACAGGCTTACGATCGGCACTTTCGGAGGCATCAAGGTCGTCATCGTGCCGCGCCACGGCGAGGGCCACCGCTTCAATCCGACGACGGTGAATTACCGCGCGAATGTCTGGGCGCTGCGGGAGGAGGGCGTCACGCACCTCGTCGCGCCGACCGCGTGCGGCAGCCTGCGCGAGGAGATCAAGCCCGGCGACATGGTCTTTGTCGACCAGTTCATCGACCGGACGACGAGGCGGGTCTCGACGTTCTACGAGGGCCACCAGGTCTGCCACATCCCGATGGCCGAGCCCTTCTGCCCCAAACTGCGCGCGGCCCTCGCCGAGGCAGCCAGGGCCCAGAAGATCCGGTTCCACCCGAAGGGCACGATCGTCACGATCGAGGGCCCGCGCTTCTCGACGCGGGCCGAGTCAAGCCTGTTCCGTAGCTGGGGCGCCGACGCGATCAACATGACGACGGTCCCCGAGG
>CAYUKJ010000219.1:0-1764 GCA_964445245.1 uncultured Methanosarcinales archaeon
TTGCCGCTGACGGCCGGTATGCGCAGCTGGGCTTGCTGACAGTACGGGCGGACAACCCGTGGTATAGGCGCTTCAGCCCTCTTTTTGGCTACAGCCGCTATAGGGACTCATGGCCGAAATGATCCGTCAGCTTCAATTGCTATCCGCTGGCCTTACGGCAAGCAGAAGGAAAATGATAAAGAATCCATCTTCACTCCCTGAAAAAAAATGACCACGCGTTCAGCCAACGAGTAACGAAGACTCATGGTCTTGCCGCTCGACGACCCCAACCTCAGGTACCTCATCACAGGAGGCACCCCGCTCGGCGACTTGGAGCGCCGCCTGAGGCCCGCCTTCTTCCCGGAATCACCGCCAAGCGATGAAATGGACAGGATGGAAGTCAAGGCGCACGCGGGCTTTTCGGACTATTCCCGGGCCGGGTTCCTCGGCCACGACGAAAATCTTCTCGAGGTCGTCCACCGGGACTGGGAGGTCCTGGAGGGGTACGGCGTCTCACACAAGCAGTTGGCCACCCGATTGTCGGAGGCGATACCGGCATGGAGCCGCAATGCGCTGGCGCGCAAGGTGAACGGCTGGATTGCCGGGCGGAGCTTGGCCACAGACTATGAGTTCGCAAAGGCCTACGCCGTCACCTTCGGCTCCCAGGGCTGCCCGTGGGGCTGCCAGGCCGGCGGCAAGACTGCGGGTTTCATCAGAAAGAGGGGCCTGTCAGAGACTGAAAAGGTCGCCATCGAATTCATTGTCGCCGGCGAAATCACCTCCGGCCGGGACAGCTTCCGCCTGCTGGATGAGGAATTCGAGGACGATCCGGCCGACCCCGTCCTCATCCAAACGAAAAAATATCTTCTCGACGGCCGCCACGGGGTCTTCGCCCCCGTCACGGGTCTCCTGCCCCACCTCATCCGCAGGCATTACTTCTTCGAGGGGCACGACAGCCCCTACCGGGCCGACCCCGAACTCCTCATCAAGGCTCTCAAGTTGGGGTAGCCATTGATGAGCGAAGGGACGAGCGCTGCCTCCCATCCCGCAATCAGGACAGGTTCTGTCCGGAATGTGCTTGTGCAGCCTTAAGGGCGAGGCATAGCATCTCGCGTCAAGGGCAGGGAGCGGGGGTCGCCCCCTTCGGGGTGCTCCCTCTGTCAGACCGCGACAACAGGATGCCGAGCAGGCTGCACAAGCCGAGCAGCGCGAGATTCCGGACAGAGCCATCAGGACAAGAAACTTTATATATGGGCGCGCGGGCGGGATTGCGATGGACCCAGGCAAAGAAAAGAAGGATGGCGGGCCGCCGGGATGGCTGGATGTTGTCTGGATGTTGGCCTTCCTGCTGTTTGGGCTGTCGTACATCCAAGAGATTTTCGTCTTTAACACCCCGTCAGCGTTTTCGTGGATCCTGCTCCTGGTCGCGGTAGCAGGGTTCCTCTTCCACGCCGTCGTGGTGCTAAAAAGACTGAACCGGTAGTCGGGTGTTTAACGCCCTGCGCTATTTCTTTATCCATGTGTACCGCCGAAGCTTCGCCGAGGGACCGTACCGGCAGCTTGCGCACCGGTGCTTGCGGACATGGTAGGCGTGCCTGCCGCAGCGGCGGCAGACGATGTGGGTGTTCTTGCCGCTCTTGCGGCCCATCGAGGCGGTGCCCTTGCTCATAGAATTTCATAGAATTCCTGCTCTTTGCCCTAATAGAACTCCCATGTAGGGGTGACAATTTGGGGGTTTGATGTACCGCACCATCCTGCTCTTCATCGCCTTTCTGCTGGGCGCCC
>CAYUKJ010000220.1:0-1763 GCA_964445245.1 uncultured Methanosarcinales archaeon
GATGTCAAAGTCCAAGAAAAACGTGGTCAACCCCGACACCGTGCTCAAGGACTACGGCGCCGACGCCTTCCGGCTTTACGAGATGTTCATGGGCCCTTTCGAGGCTTCCAAGCCCTGGGACATGCGCTCCATCGAGGGCGTCTCGCGCTTTTTGCGCAAGGTCTGGCAGCTCGCCGGCGACGCCGAGAAACCGGCGGAGGGCGACGGCGCCGTCTGCCTGCGCCCTCCCCCGATCAAGAAGGGAAGCGACGACATCGCCACCTTCGACTTCAACACCGCCATCTCGGCGCTCATGATTTTCGTCAACGAGATACAGAAGCAGCCGGCCCCGGCCCGCCCGGATATAGAAGCCTTGCTCACGCTTCTTCACCCTTTCGCGCCGCATTTGACCGAGGAGCTATGGGAGCGCCTCGGCCGCAAAGAGTGCCTGGCTCGCCAGCCCTGGCCCGCTTACGATGAGAAATATCTCAAGGACAGGGAAGTCGAGTACGCGGTCCAGGTCAACGGCAAGATCCGCGCCACATTCATGTTCGCCGCCGATTCGGCCGAGACCGCGGTCGTGGAAACGGCCCTGGCATTGGAGCGGGTCCAGGCCGTGCTGCAAGGCAAGGCCGTGGCCAAGACCATCGTCGTGCCCAATCGCCTAGTCAACATCGTCGCGAGGTAGCCTATGAGAAAATACTGGCGCATACTATTCGCCGCCGCCGCCCTGGGCTGCGGCCAGGAAGTCCGCTATAATCCCGCCCCGCAACTCCTGCCGCAGAACATCAAGCGCCTGGCCCTGCACCCCGTGATCAACAAGACCAATCAATTCGGGCTTGAGGACAAGCTCATGCTGCGCATCCGGGATGAATTTCTGCGCGACGGCCGCTATCCCCTGCTGCCCGAGGCCCAGGCTGACGGCGTCGTCTGGGTGACCATAAGCCGCTACCTCAACACGCCCGTCCAGTACGATTCCAATCTTATTCCCACCGCCTATAAGCTGCGCATCCTCGTCGACCTCCAGTTCGTCGACCGCAAGCAGTCCGACCAGGCCCTTTGGGTGGAAAAGAATCTGGAAGGCATCCTGACCTATGCCGCCCCCACCCTCATCGGCGGCAAGACCGAGGAGCAGGCGCGCGAGCAGGTGTGGGATACCCTGGCTCGCGACATCGTCAAACGGGTGGTCGACGGCTTCGGCGCGGTCACGGGGACATCCCAGCGCCGAATCCAGGGCAACGCCCCCTCCACCGACCCCCTTTCCAAGCCGGAAGCGCCGCTCGCCCCGGTCAATCCCAATCCCTACTGATGGACCATCGCTACGCCGACCTCCTAAAAGAGTGGAAGGCGGGCCGATTCCGTCCAGTCTACTATTTCATCGGGGAGGACGCCTCGGCTCGCGCCGAGGCCGCCGCCGAGCTCAAGTCCATGCTCAACCCCGACAGCTTCAACCTGGCGGATTTCCCCGGGCAATCCGATGTCCAGCCGGAGATCATCGTTTCAGAAGCCCTCACCCTGCCCGTGTTCGCGGACCGACGCCTCGTCGTGGTGCGCAGCCCCAGGATCGCGGCCGACGCCAAGACCGCCCTGGCCCGCTATCTCCAGGAGCCTTGCCCCAGCACGACCCTGGTTCTTTTTTCCGATGAACGCAAGGTCGATCCCAGAGACGTCCTGGTCAAGGCCGCCTCCGCCGTCGGGGCCGTGTGCTTGTTTCGTCCCCTCAAAGAAGGCGACGCCGTCGCCCGGCTCCAGGCCGAGGCCCAGAAGTCAGGCCAGCGCATCTG
>CAYUKJ010000221.1:0-1740 GCA_964445245.1 uncultured Methanosarcinales archaeon
TGGTCTTGAAATGACGCCCTAAAGGGCGGGGAATGAACCCATTTCAAGATTCAATTCATCGACCGCCGAGAAAACCACCGGCCCTGTTGACATCATCGGCCTTGCGGCCGCCGCCACACAGCTCACTGTCAAGATTTTTCCACCGCAGGGCACCCATCCCCGGACGCTGAGCACGCCCAGAGCGTGCGATGTTCAGCGACTGCAGTCGCTGTTGGGGCGACCCCCTGGGTGCAGCGCTGGTTTGGCGCACCACGGCTCGCCCCTAAGGGTGGCGGTGCATGATGTCAACAGAGCAAAAACCACCAAAAGGTTTATATAAAAACCGCGATTTGTAACGCTCAAGGGGTAAGCAAACAGGTCCTAACTTTAGGTGGAGAAAGTGGTCACGACAGGTAAGCCAGAGGCAACCCAACCCAAGCCAGCCGTGGCGCCCATAAAAGCGCCTGCCGCCGCAAAGCCCGGGGCGCCGGCCAGGGCCGTCCTCATGAGAGGCAAGCGGCGGGCCCGCAAGCCCGAGACTCCGCCGGCCATCTACATCGTGGCCGCCATCATCGCCCTCGTCCTCATCCTTCTCGTCCTCTACCTGGTCCGTCCCCAGCTTTTCGCCGGCGGCGGCCCGAAGCCGCCGGCCTCCAACTCCCAAATCGCCGCGACCGTCAACGGCCAGCCAATCTACGCCCAGGATGTCGCGCAGCAGCTCCAGAACCTGCCCGCCTCCATGCAGGCCGCCGACCCCATGGGCATCCTCAATCAGCTCATCGACGAGCGCCTTCTCCTCGACGACGCCAAAAAGCACGGCATCGCCGTCACGGACGCCGAGCTTGCACAGGAGCTCAAAAACCTCCTGGACCAGAGCCGCATGGCAGAGGCGGACCTTGACGGCCTCATCGCCGCCCGCAACTTCACGCGGGCCGAATTCGACGACCTCTTCCGCCGCCGACTCATCATCACCAAGCTGGTCAACCAGACGATTCTGCCCGGCGTCAACATCACCGACGCCGACGCCCAGGCCTACTACGATGCCAACCCCGACCGCTTCATGACCCCGGAAGGCGTCGTCGCCAGCCACATCCTCGTCAAGACTGAAGAAGAGGCCAAGGCCCTCCTCAAGCGGATCGAGGACGACGAGGACTTCGAGACCCTCGCCGTCGAACATTCCATTGACCCGTCCGTCAACGACTCGAACCAGAGCGGCTTTACCATCCCCGGCAACCGCGGCAACCTGGGCTTTTTCACGCGCGGCCGGATGGTCCCCGCCTTCGAGGAGGCCGCCTTCAGCCTCAAGGCCAATGAGATCTCCGACCCCGTCCAGACCCCCTACGGCTGGCACCTCATCAAGGTGACGGAGAAGCGGGCCCAGGGCATGATGCCCTTCGACGAGGTCAAGGACCGCGTCGTCTCTGACCTGCGCATCGAGCAAAGCCAGAAGGCGTTCGACGCCTACCTTGCCGAGCTGCGCCGCGCGGCCACCATCAAGATCTTCCCCGCCTTCAGCGAGGCCCTCATGGGCAAAAACAAGACCGGCCCCGCCCTCCCGCCCGCCCAGGCCCCCCAAGACCTCCAGATCCTCGCCACCAGCTTCCCCTCGTCGGGCTACACCGACGTCATCGTCACCAGCGCATCCCTTTCCCAGGAATTGCGCGTGCCGGCCACCGACGAGGCCGCCGTCATCAGCTATGTCGCCGAGCAGCTCGGCATTGATCCCTCCGACGTCGAGGCCGCCATCCTCTTCGAGACCGG
>CAYUKJ010000222.1:0-1739 GCA_964445245.1 uncultured Methanosarcinales archaeon
CTGTCCAGGAGGGAGGGAACGCTTAGAATCCTCTCATCCCATACCCGCCGGTGACGAGGCTCATCAACCAGCCGAGCACCACGCCGATGATGATGAGGACTAAGAGCGTCACCACGAAGAACATCGTGTGCGACTTCTGCGGTACTTTCATGAGTTGTCCCTGCGCCAAGTACAGGACGTAGAGGCCGAAGAGGCCGGCAAGCGCGGTGAGGATGGCGAGGGGGGTAAACAGCATGAACACACCGCCCAAAAGGCCGGGGGCCATCGCGGCAGCCGTAACAAGCGCGGAAGGCTTCGGGTCAGCCTCGTAGCGGGGCGCCAGCTTCTCGAGCACCAGCCTGGCGATGAAGTACATCACGATGGCGAGGACGTAGCTGAGGATGGCGGACAAGACGAAGGTGCCGATGCCGGGCGTCGGCAGCGCTAAGCCCGCGGGAATCATGCCGCGCGCCGTGTTCCGGAAGAGCAGCGAGCCCAAGAAGCCCGCCACCGCGGGGATGAGCGCGAGCAGCGCCACGACCCGCAAGGGATTCGTCCAGCTCGCATGCAGCCCGCCAAGCGTGTGCTTGGTCTGCGTGAAGAGCGCGATTGTCGTTGCGAGGATGCCTTTGGCTTCGGTCTTAGTGGGAGCGTCCATGGTGCCGGTGAAGCAAGCTCCCTTAATAAAGGTGATTCTTGAAATGGGATTCATACCCCGCCTTTGGGGCGTCCATTTTAAAAGCTCGGAGGCGCCGCGAGTAATAAGGCTTGCAGTATGCTCGCTGCCTTCGGTGACTCTGCCTCCCCGCTTTTGCACGCGGTATTCCTTGCGCTGTCGTGGGCGACGCACCACTATGCGTTCCCCTCCTCCAGTCACAGACTCAAGGAATGCAGCGTTTCAAGGCCAGAAATCCCGCCCGTAAGGGCGAGGCGCGCGCATACCGTGTGCCTTTAGGCCGCGGTGCGCGCCTAGCGGCGGGATTTCTAATTATTGAATCACAAAACTTTAAAAGCCGCCCGCGGCCACGTCCGCCATGAAGAAAGTGCGCCCGCGCCCCACGACGACGTGGGGAAAGGTCTGGTACTTCATCTGGCACGAGGACTCGGCGGCCAGCTGGATCGTCAACGTCGTCCTCGCCTTCCTCCTCATCAAGTTCGTCGTCTACCCTGGCCTTGGCGCCCTGTTCGGGACGCGCTTCCCCATCGTCGCCGTAGTGTCCGGCAGCATGGAGCACCCCGGAGGTTTCGACGCGTGGTGGCAAAGCCCCGCGCACTGCGGGCGGCTCTGCTCGCAGGAGGAATGGTACGCGCTTCGCAATATCACGCGGGCCGGCTTTGCCGAGTACCCGTTCGCCAACGGCTTTTCCACCGGTGACATCATCGTCCTCTTCGGCGCGAAACCCGAGCGCATCGAGGTCGGCGACGTCATCGTCTACCGCAGCGGGAAGCCCTACCCCATCATCCACCGCGTCGTCTCCGTCCATGCCGGCGACGGCACCTACTTCGAGACCAAGGGCGACCACAACCGCGACCAGATCAACAGCGCCTTCGAGCGCCTCAACGAGTACCACGTCCCAGCCGCCGACCTCCTCGGCCGCGCGGTCTTCCGCATCCCGTTTCTCGGCTACATCAAGATCTGGTTTGTCGACTACATCTGGGGGCCGATCAAGGGGTTTTTCAGCTAATCCCACCGCCGGCATTTCCGCGACAAAAACCTTATATACGCAGAAGGGTCCGCCTCGGGCATGAGGTACCAAACG
>CAYUKJ010000223.1:0-1724 GCA_964445245.1 uncultured Methanosarcinales archaeon
CCCCTCCTGGACCTGGACGCGGAGCATCGCCCGCTTTCACGGGAGCTGGAGGACGCCTTCAAGGGCGTGGTTGCCAGCTCCCATTTCATTCTCGGTCCCAAAGTCCAGGAACTGGAGCGCAAGCTTGCCGAGTATCTGGGCGTCAAGCACGCGATCGGCTGCGCGTCGGGCTCCGACGCCCTCCTGCTCGCGCTGATGGCCCTTGACGTCGGGCCCGGCGACGAGGTCATCACGTCGCCCTTCACGTTTTTTGCCTCGGCAGGCGCGATCGCTCGCCTTGGGGCAAAGCCCGTCTTTGTCGATGTGGATCCGGACACCTTCAACATCGACCCCGAGCTGGTGGGAAAAGCCATCACGCCCAAGACCAAGGCGGTGGAGCCCGTGCATCTCTGCGGCCTGCCCGCCGACATGGGCGCCCTCCACGACGTCTGCGACCCCAGGGGCATTCCTCTCATCGAAGACGCCTGCCAAGCCATCGGCTCGGAGTACAAGGGCAAGAAAGTCGGTGGATTGGGCCTCTTCGGCTGCTTCTCGTTCTTCCCCACCAAGAACCTGGGGGGCTTCGGAGACGGCGGCCTGGTCACCACCGATGACGACGAGATGGCAGCCAAGGTTCGCAAGCTGCGCGTCCACGGCTCGCACCCCAAGTACTACCACAGCCTCATCGGCCTCAACAGCCGCCTCGACGAGCTGCAGGCCGCGCTCCTCCTCGTCAAGTTCCCGCACCTCGACGATTGGCGTGAGGGCCGCCGCATCGTCGCCGCCCACTACAACGCGCTCCTGGGCGGCATCGTCAAGACGCCCGCCGAGCCAAAGGGAATGACGCACGTCTACCACCTCTACACCATCCGCGCCCCCCGCCGCAACGAACTCATGAAGTTTCTGGCCGAGCAGAGCGTCAGCACGGCCATCTACTATCCGGTGCCTCTCCACCTTCAGGAGTGCTTCAGGCACTTGGGCTATACGAAAGGCGATCTGCCAGTCTCGGAGAAATTATGCGAGGAGGTCCTCACCCTCCCTTCCTATCCTGAACTCACAGACGAGCAGGTTGAGTATGTAGCCCAGAACGTCGCAGAGTTCTACGGGAAGAAGGTTCCAGCGAAGTTTATCGAAGAATAAACTCAGCGGGTGCTGCGCAGGCACTCCCGCACGTCGTCCATCCGGTAGAGCCGGATCTCTTTCTCGCGCGCCGGAATGGCGGAGAGCAGGCGGTGTCCGGGCTCAAGCAGTGGTTGGAATGGTCCGGCATGCGCGTACAGCCACTCCAGCGCGGCGGCCTGCCTATAGGGGTACGACCAGTCCTCCAGCAAGACCGGGACGGAGGCGAAGGGCGGGCAGCGCGCCCAGATGTCGGCCTCGATCCCCTTCAGGGTTTTCCAGTTGAACAGCGAGAGATGCGTGATGCTGTAATTGGCCGCCAGCACCTGCTCGCGGCTCCGGATCTGCCAGGCCGGCCGATGGGCCAGAAAGCCGGTGAAGTGGTCGTTGACGAGAGCCTCGTTCAGGCCGTCGTCGAGCAGCTGGGCGGCCGCCGCGCGGGGGGCCGGATTCGTATAAGCGGCGACGTGGGCCGCCCCGAATGCCGACACGAGCACAAGCAGCCCCATCAGCCACAGCGGCGACAGCGTTGGCCGCCGCAGGCGCACGCCCAGCCAGCGCGTGGCCGGCCCGATCCCGGCGGCCGCCGCAAGGGCGACGGCCGGGGCCGCAAAGACCATCGTGCG
>CAYUKJ010000224.1:0-1723 GCA_964445245.1 uncultured Methanosarcinales archaeon
TCCCCCGCGGGACCGCGTCCTCTTTGGGGTGGAGAGTGCCGCAGACGTCTCCGCCCTGGGTATGGGCCTTGAGCTCGTCGGCGCAGGCCTTGCCGTCCATCTCGACGGAGCACCAGGGGACGCGCACGAATCCACGGAAGGCCCCGAGGATGCGCGTGGCCTCGTCGAAGGCCCTCGCGTCCTTCGTGTTCGACTTGAAGTAGGCCTTCGCGCGCGCCCCGATGTCCTGGTCAAGGAGCTGCGCCTCCTTCTTAGCGGCCCCCGCAAGCCGCGCCATCTTGACGGCCCGCTTCTCCCCGGTCCGGCGCTTGATGACGGCCTGCTTTTTGGCCACGTCCCTTGGGCCGACCTCGACGCGCAGGGGCGCGCCGCGCAGCTCCCACTCGTTGAACTTGTAGCCGGGGCTGGCGTCGGTCCCGTCCACTTTGGCGCGGATGCCTGCCTTGGCGAGAAGAGCCGCCGCCTTCCTGCAGGTCGCCAGGATTTTCGATGTCTCCTTGGGCTTGTTCTGGAACGTGATGGGGATGATGACGGCCTGGACGGGAGCCACGTCGAAGGGCAGGACGAGGCCCTGGTCGTCGCCATGGATGGCGACCAGAGCCGCCATGATGCGCCAGACCCCGGGCCCAAAGCAGGTCTGCCAGGCGTGCTGGCGCGCGCCGGCCTCGTCGGTGAACATAACGTTGTACGCCTTCGAGAAATTCTGGCCCAGGTCGTGTGTGCTGGCGAGCTGGATGCGGCGGCCGTCAGGCAGGACCGTGTCCGGGCAGTAGGTGTCTTTGGCGCCCTTGAACTTGTCGAACTGCGGCCGGCGGAAGTAGAGGAACGGCAACTTGAGGCGGCCCCGGATGACGCGCTCGCACATCGCGAGGTCCCGGCTGATCTGCGCCAGCGCGTCTGCGTGGGTCTTGAAGACGTCGTGGCTCTCGAAGAACATGAACTCGCGCCCGCGCAGGAACGGCCGCGTCGTCTTCTCGTTGCGGAACACGGTGATGCGGGTCTGGTAGCGCTTGAAGGGGAGGTCCTTGTGGCTGCGGATCCAGAGGCTGTACATCGGGTAGAGCGCCGACTCGCCGGTGGGCCGGAGCGCCACGACCTTCTCCAGGGGCTTGTCGCCAGCCTTGTCCACCCAGAAGACGTCTGGGACGAACCCGGCGTGTTCGGCCTCCTTCGTCAGGTTCTCCTTGGGGATGACGGTCGGGAAGAGGAAGGGCTCGTGCCCGTCGGCCTCGACCTCGGCCTCCAGGTACTCGTAGATGCGCGTCAGGATCCGGTAGGCCCACGGCATGTGGACGATGAAGCCCTGGACGTCGTAGCGCAGGTCCGCCAGGTGCGCGCCCTGCTCGGAGCAGACCTGCGTGAACCACTCCGAGAAGTTCTCGCCCTTCTTGACGGTGAGCCCGTGGGGCTTCTCCTTTGGAGGCATGCCGCCGGAAGAACCCGGCCCATTTTTAAAGGTTTGTTCCGGGATTCTGGGGTTAGTGGAAAATGTCGGGGCGGGCCGCGGCCCGAGACACGCCCTCACGGAGGGCTCATCGAGCCGAGTGGGTCTGTCGAGCCGCCCACGCGACCGAAGACCCTGCCAAGGCGGCCCGCCAGACACATTTTCCACTAACCCGGGATTCTGGTTAAGTTTAAGTAGGGCAGCAGAATTGCCCGGGGCAGCATGCCCAAGCGGACAGCGCGAAAGCCCCTCGTCATCGGCGGGCAGGCTGTCATCGGC
>CAYUKJ010000225.1:0-1719 GCA_964445245.1 uncultured Methanosarcinales archaeon
CCTCGTTGTCGCGGCATCTATTTCCGCCTCAACGAGGAATTGAGCATGGTTTTTGGGCTTCACGGGTCTCAAAAACCATGCTCAATTCCTCGTTGAGGCGGAAATAGATGCCGCGACCGTTGTGGCCGCGGTCGCCCCATTTGAGGAGGGCGACGCTCTGCTGCTGCTCCTCGTCAAAGGGCGTGTTCCGGGTCTGGACTTTGTCCCTCATGGCGCCGCCCAAGTACCGGATGTAGTCCTCCTCGCCAGAATCGCGGCGGATATTCTTGAGGAGGTTGATCCATTTGTGGAGGGCGGCAGGGTTGGGCTCGATGCCGGGGGGGGAGGCCGCGAACGCGTCCTTGAGCCGGTGCTCGTAATAGGGGTCGTGCGCCGTGGTCGGCAGCCCCCAGGGCCAGGGCCAGACTGGAGGTTTGACTTGCCGGCGCAGGACGTCTTCGACGGCCTCCTCGAGGGATTCTCCGGTTAGCGCCTGCGGGAGTCCTGGGCCTTCCCGTGGGATGAGGCCGCGGCGCAGCAATTCGGCCAAAAAATCCCGCTGGTCATCCTTGTTTTCTTCCCGCTCGTCGTGCTCGAGGATGGCGGCGGCCAGATAGGTCTTGTAGGGGTTTCCCTTCCGACGCTTGACTGTGACTTTGCGGCCGCCCTTGATGACGGCCTTGGGCTTGAAGACATTGGCGCGCCCTGTTATGAACTCCTCAAGGATCTCGAGGGGGTGGAGAAGGGCGGGATGCCCAGTGTCCCGCAGGCCTCCAGCGTAGTGCCGGATACAGTGCTCGAAAGACCTGAGGAGGAGGGGCTTGTCGGGCCCCGGCACATTTGCAAGGTAGTGGAAGAAGCGGCGGGTGCTCCGGCGGACTTTCTCCTGGTGGGCCGGGCCGAAATTGCTGATGGCCTCCTCCAGCAGGAGTCCTAGCCGTTCCTCTTCTCCTTCAAGGTAGGCGTGTGGACTGATGGCCATGGAGGGAGCCGCTAGCCCAGGTTCCAAATCTGGTCCCCGACGTAGTGCAGTGTTTTAGCGACTTTGCCTTTGGCGAGGCCTCCAAGCTCGTCTGATGGGACGAGGGCCTCCGCGACGGCGAGGGGCTTGCGGTATTCCTGGTCCACAATAGAAATGATTCCACCTTTAAATATGTTCTTGTCCCAGGCCACAACGCCTGGCCGCATGACATCGGCGCCTTTGACGATGTGGGGGATGGCGCCGCGGTCCACGGAGAGGCTCGGCAGAAAAGGAGTTTTTAGGAGTGCGCGCAAGGAGGGGATCAGGCGGCCCCCGTGGATGAAGAACGCGACGCTGCCGTTCACGGCGACATAGGCGTCGTTTATGAGGACGACGCGGTCCTGCTTGTGGAAACGGACGGCATACTCCGCGAGCTGCGCCTCGAGGGCCCGGAGCTCGCTCTTATTGAGGGTCTTTGGCATGGGCGAAGAGGAGCGGCGGCAATTCGTCGAAGTCGTGGATGACGTAGTCTATGGCGGCGTGGCCGGCCGGCTGCCCGGGCAGGAAAGCGGTAAAGACCGTGTGCATGCCTGCGGCCTTGGCGCCGGCCAAGTCGCGCTCCGGCACGTCGCCGACCATGACGCAGCGCTGAGGCGCGGTGCCCAGGCGCTCAGCGACTGCTGCGAAGGCGGCGGGGTCCGGCTTGTTGACGCCGAAGTCGTCGCTGGTGAAGATAGCCGCGAAGTAGGGCTCAATCCCGAGCTTGCGGATGCGGTGGA
>CAYUKJ010000226.1:0-778 GCA_964445245.1 uncultured Methanosarcinales archaeon
GTCCAGGCCCAGCCACGCGAGGTCCTCGTAGAGTTGCGTTGCCGCGGCGGGCTTCACCTTGGGGTGGTCGAGGTCTTCGAGGCGCAGGACGAGGCGCCCCCCGAGGGCGCGGCAGCGCAGCCACGTGACGAGGAAGGTGCGGGCATTCCCCAGGTGCAGAGCACCCGTGGGCGCCGGTGCCAGGCGCGTGACGTACGGGCCGCTCATGTTCAGTCCTTCCATGGCTCGGCCGCAGACGAACTCCCTCCCCCCTGGAGGGGGAGGGCGGGGGTGGGGGGGGCATTCCGGGCTGTTCCCCCCACCTGTATCCTCCCCCTCAAGGGGGGAGGAGAAAGAGGCAGCGTCGGAATCGTGACGCCCTTCTACGATTCCGAGGATCAGTCGCCTGGCCACCGGATTCCGCCCCGGTCCTGATGCTGTTTTCGCTTGACTTCCGGTCATCGTTGAAGCACACTGGCGGCCCCTGTTGGCGCTGGAGAGCGGACTCCGTCGGGCGGACGGAGGCAACCCAAACAAGGAGAAGATGATGGCCAAGAAGACTATACGCGACATCGACGTGAAGGACAAGCGCGTGCTCATGCGCGTGGATTTCAACGTCCCGATCGACGGCGGCCGCGTGGCGGACGACACGCGCATCCGGGCGGCTCTGCCCTCGATCCAGCACGTCATCCGCGCGGGCGGGAAGCTCGTCCTCATGAGCCATCTGGGGCGTCCCGACGGCAAGGCCAGCCCCGAGTTCTCGCTCAAGCCCGCGGCGCTGAAGCTCGCCGAGATCCTG
>CAYUKJ010000226.1:788-1694 GCA_964445245.1 uncultured Methanosarcinales archaeon
GAAGAGCGGCGACGTGATCCTGCTCGATAACGTCCGCTTCCATGCCGAGGAGGAGCTCCTCAACAAGTACAAGAAGCAGGACCCGGAGACCCAGAAAAGAATCGACAAGTTCTGCGAGGACCTGGCGAGCCTGGGTGACGTCTACGTGAACGACGCCTTCGGCACGGCCCACCGGGCGCACGGCTCGACCCAGGGCGTCACCAAGTACATCAAGACCTGCGTCGCCGGCTTCCTCATGGAGAAGGAGGTCAAGTACCTCGCCGACGCGCTGGCGAAGCCGGAGCGGCCGTTCCTGGCGATTCTCGGCGGCGCCAAGGTCTCGGACAAGGTGATGGTGATCGAGAGTCTTCTGGACAAGGTCAACGCCCTGATCATCGGCGGCGCCATGGCCTACACGCTGCTCAAGGCCAAGGGTGAACCCGTCGGCAAGTCCCTGGTCGAGGAGGACAAACTGGATGTGGCCAAGGCCATCCTCGCCAAGGCCAAGGAGAAGAAGGTCAAGCTCCTCCTCCCGGTCGATCACCTGGTCGCGGCCAGCTTCGACGCCGAGGACCCGGCGGCAACCGTGGCCAAGGTCCCGGACGGCATGATGGGCCTGGACATCGGCCCGAAGAGCGTCGAGGCCTTCAAGAAGGAGATCAGGAAGGCCAAGACCGTGGTCTGGAACGGCCCCATGGGCGTCTTCGAGAAGCCCGCATTTTCCGCCGGCACCTTCGCCGTGGCCGAGGCCATCGCGGCCGCGAAGTGCGTCTCCATCATCGGCGGCGGCGACTCCGTGAGCGCGGTGAACAAGTCCGGCGTGGCGGACAAGATGACCCACATCTCCACGGGTGGCGGCGCGAGCCTGGAGCTCCTCGAGGGGAAGGCCCTGCCCGGCGTGGTGGCGCTGAACGACGCCTGAGGCGG
>CAYUKJ010000227.1:0-1105 GCA_964445245.1 uncultured Methanosarcinales archaeon
AGTCGTCGAGTTTGGACTGGAGATGCCCCATCTCGTGGGCCAGCATGAAATAGAGGTAGTCGGAGGAGGCTCCGGACGCCTGGCTCCGGATGATCGGGGCGGGACAGAGGAAGATGGTCCCCCGTCCGCCCGCCGCGCCGTCTTTCTGAAGGTTCGAGCCGCAGGCTTCCCCGTCGGCCAGCCGTTCGAGGTCGCTCTGGTCGTAGGGAGTGTAGAATTCCCCCCCGTCGAAGCAGCTCGTGCAGTGCTTGGAAGGAAGGCGGGTCGCGGCGCAGGCGGCCCTCATGTCGTCCCGGACTTTCACGAGGGAGAGCCGCAGCTTGTATTTCGGCGCAAAGGTCTCGATCCTGTCGCTGGAGAAGAATTTGATGCAGTTCCGCTTGGCGCCGCAGAAGTCCTTCCCGAAGGCCGCGAGCTCGGCGGCGTTGCGCCGGGTCGAATCCTTCCCGGAGCCCCCGAAGACCTTGGCGGTCGGGCAGAGCGTGGCGGCGTCCGCGTCGCAGAGGGAGGCGGCGCTGAGGCTGGACGTCAGCCACGCGGGAGAGGACGCGGCGAACAGGAGGAATAGAGCGGTGTTGGACGTGAGCTTATGGAACATATTCATGATGTTGGAACGCCTCGACTTGGGAGCAAGTTCTTAAGGTCCACGTCTGACACTCCTCCGGATGCTCGGCGGTCGGTCAGCCCGCTTTGGCAGCCTTGAGGTCCGCCTTGAGCATGTCGACGGCGGCCGTCAGCAGTTCCATGAGCGCCGCGTCGTACTTTTCCACGTCGACGTCGCCTTTCTCCGGGCCGGCGATGTCGACCGGGTTGGCCAGGGGCTTTTTCAGCTTGAAGACCGTCTCGTTCTGCCGTTTGAAGTTGTAGGACATCTTCTTGTTGCCTGCGAAGCCGACCTTTTGACCGTCGAGGTCGGCGTAGACGACGACGTCCATGGACTTGAGGGTCGGAGCGCCCTTCTTGCCTTTGTCCACGTAGAAGGAAATGCGCATGGCGGAGCCGGCCTGCGCGTCGTGGGTGAGTTCGGCGAGGCGCATGGTGAGCTTGATGGCCGTCAGCGGATTGCTCGGGAAAAGGCCCAGGCCCTCAGCGGAGAGCTTGATGC
>CAYUKJ010000227.1:1115-1691 GCA_964445245.1 uncultured Methanosarcinales archaeon
AACACGCTCCCCGTGTAGCCGCGGGTCGTCTTCTCCATGTCGAGGCCCAGGGATTTATAGCGCTCCAGGCCGATAAGGTTCTCCTTGGCGACGATGGGATAGCCGTTCTCCGTGAAGGCCGCGGTCACCATGTCGTAGAAGCGGTTGAGCACCGAGTCGTAATAGGCGCTGCCGAGCTGGATGGTGGAGGTCTTGGTCGAGATCCGCCCGGTCGCGCGCTGGGAGCCCACGCTGCTGGACACTTCCTTGCTCTGCAGGAACTCCCCCGCGAACTCTGCAACGACGATCGTCCCGGCGTTCCACTTGTCGAGTTTCTTGAGGTTGTGGTCGGTCAGGGACTTTGCCATCTTTTCGGGATTCTGGAAATCCTTCGCGGCGTAGACGTAGTCCCCGGCGCGGGCTGCCACGGCCAGCAGAAGCGGCAGGATCAGAGCGGCAAGGCGTTTCATGGCGGTATTCTCCTATTCAGGGTCCAGAGTGTCGACCGATGATAAAATAATCCTGCACCGTTGTCGAGCAATGCGGCGGGGCCGGAGGGGGGGAGGCTCAGGATGCGCGATGTTCTGATGCCCTCCC
>CAYUKJ010000228.1:0-1678 GCA_964445245.1 uncultured Methanosarcinales archaeon
GACTTCGTCGATGGCGTAGAGGTGGTCATTGTTGCGCACCACCACGTCAAGGGTGACGGTCACCTGGGCGCCGGCCGCGACCGGATCGGGGGCAAGGCTGCGGGTCACATGCGAATCCGTCGCGGGCGTGACGGCGACGTGGGTGAAGCCCACGAGCCAGGTGGGCGAGGTTTTCGACCAGAGGACTAGCGAGAAGAGGGCGAGGAGGAGTACGGTGGCCAAGAGGCCGCGGTGCAAGGCACATCGAGTCATGGTCGCCCTTGAGGTCCTGGAGGATTCAATGACACTCAGGCTCGGTCGGCGACGCTCCAGCGAAGGCCGGCTTCTTATATATTCCTATCGAAGCCGTTGAATGATTCATGATTCTTCGGCGGTCTTGAAATTTATAAGATGTTTATAAGTATTATTTTATATACGATCTTCCAGAAGGCCTCTCATGCAAGGAGAGATCGCATCTGCCGTGCAATCTCGGCCTCCTCATCCGTGTGCAGGACCAGGACCTTGACCTTGGAGGCGGAAGCGGAGATGAGCCGGGCATTCCGCCGGTTTCGGGAAGGGTCGAGGCGGACCCCCCAGGACTTCAGCCGCCCACACGTCGTAGCTCGGAGGTACCAGGCGTTCTCGCCGATGCCTGCCGAAAACACCAAGGCGTCCAGGCCGCCGAGGAGCGTGGCATAGCCGCCGATGTACTGCGTCAGGCGATGCGTCAGGACAGCAAAGGCGCGCCTTCGAACGGCAGGCGTCACGCCGCGCCCCTCGTGGATGTCGCGCACATCCGAGGTGCCGGTCAGGGCCTTGAGGCCGGCCCCGTGGTGGAGGAGGTGGTGGAGGCGCTGGACCGAAGAGCCGTGGACAAGCAGGTGCAGGAGGATGCCGGGGTCGAGCTGACCGGCCCGCGTCCCCATGATGAGGCCGTCAAGGGGCGTGAAGCCCATCGAGGTCTCGATGCTTTTGCCGTCTTTGATGGCACAAAGCGACGCCCCGTTCCCGAGGTGGCAGATGATCAGCCGCTTCGGAAGGCTCCCGAGGACCTTTCCGGTCTGCCGTGTTAGGTATTGATAGGAAATGCCGTGGAAGCCGTACTTGCGGATGCCGTGCCTTCGGCAAAGGCGGTGGGGCAGGGCATAGCGGTAGGACTCTTCAGGTAGGGTGGCATGGAACCCCGTGTCGAAGACGGCGACCTGCGGCACATGGGGGACCAGTTTGGCGCAGGCCGCGATGCCCGCGAGGTTGTGGGGGTTGTGTAGGGGGGCAAGCGGAATGAGCGCCCTGACCGCGCGGGAGACGGCTGGCGTGATGCGGGCCGGCTGCGTGAGGCGGGTGCCCCCGTGGACGACGCGGTGCCCGATGCCGCGCAGGGTGGAGGCCGCCATGCCACGCGGCTGCAGCGCCCGGAAGATGAGCGCGATGGCGGCGTGATGGTCCGAGACGCGGTGGCGGGCCGGCGCCTCTCCGTGGATGCGCAATTCGCTCCGATCCAGGCCGATGCCGTCCACGATCCCCCGCGTCCGCTCTCGGAGGCCCTCTGAGAAGAGCGCGAATTTCACCGAGCTGCTGCCCGCGTTGAGGACCAGATACATCGCCAGATCGTTCAGGTCCGGCCTATTTATGTCTTCCGCCCGGTCCGGGTTAATGAGAGAAGCACCCCGGGGACCTCCG
The DNA here is from genome assembly GCA_964445245.1 of uncultured Methanosarcinales archaeon. GTDB lineage: Archaea > Nanobdellota > Nanobdellia > Woesearchaeales > JAHJEM01 > CAYUKJ01. The sequence goes on from CAYUKJ010000228.1 coordinate 1,660, forward strand.
CGGGCTAAAGCCCGCAGTT
>CAYUKJ010000229.1:0-1674 GCA_964445245.1 uncultured Methanosarcinales archaeon
CAAAGACGGCAACATGCCGATCCATTACGCCGCTAAGTTGGGCTATACGGAGGTCGTCAAGTTGCTCGTTGCCCACCACGCGGAGCTCAACCAGACGGGCAAAGACGGCCTTGCCCCGGTTATCCTGGCCATGCAGGCTGGGGATGAAGACGGGCCCAGAGCGCTTATCAAGGGCGGCGCGGACGTGAACGTCGTTGACGAAGAGGGCGCAACCCTCCTGCACATGGTCGCAAGCGGGGGATATGGGGACCTCGTGACCTTGCTGATTCAAAAGGGTCTGGACGTCAACGCCAAATCACAGTCCGGCCGCACGCCCCTGCACGAGGCCCTTGAAGCGGGACGGGAGGCGACGGCCGTGCTGCTGATTGCCAACGGGGCGGATATCAGCGCGACAGGGGCAGGATCGGGCAAGCTGCCGCTGGACATTACGCTGTCCGAGGAAGACATGATGGCGCGCGTGCCCACCGATTTTGAAGAGATGGTGAAGTCCAGGGAGTCCGAGGGTAGTGTGCCGAAAAGTCGCGATGAGACCCCCTTGCTCATTGCCGCTCGGGAAGGCCTTCGGGAAGCGGCCGCCATGTTGATCGCCCGCGGGGCCGACGTCAACGCCGCAAACAGCCAGGGTGAAACACCCTTGCTTGCAGCCGCAGGCAGAGAGCATCTGGAAATGGTCAAGTTGCTGGTCACGCATGGGGCCGATGTCAGCAACAAGGGAGGAGGAAACGATACGCCATTGATTCTCGCCACGGCGACCGGCCACGAGGAGATGGTCGAGTACCTGCTCACTCAAGGGGCCGATGTCAACGCTCCCGGCGGTCACTACGGGGCCCCGGCTCTGTACTACGCCGCCCAGCGTGGATACGAATCGCTTGCAGAGACCCTGCTGGCTCACGGCGCCGATCCGGACAAGCCGGACCTTGCCGGGCGGACCGCCGCACAGGTGGCTATGGCTGCATCCAACAGGTCCATTGTCGACCTGTTGATCGCCCGGGGGACCAGAGTGTCCCTGCCCATGGCTGTCTACGTTGGCGAGGCAGAGAGAGTTGGAGCGCTCCTGGACGCCGGTGGCGACGTCAATCTGCGGGGCGAGAAGGGCCGGACTGTCCTTCACACGGCCATTCGGGACGGATATGAGGACGTGACCAAGCTCCTTGTGTCCCGCGGCGCGGATGTCAATGCCAGGGATGACGCCGGCCGAAGGCCTCTGCACGAGGCTGCAGCCCTGGGACAGAAGGATTTGCTGGAGTTGCTTGTGGCCAAAGGAGCCGACGTAAGTGCGCCGGACCAGGTCGGCTGGATGCCATTGCACGAGGCAGCCGAGGGCGGCCAAATGGCCGCCGTGGAGTATCTCGTCGTTAAGGGGGCCGATCTCGATGCCCGAACGACAAATGGTTCCAGAAAGCCCAGTACGACAGGCTACTATCGCGTCCCCATGACTCCGTTGCAGGCGGCCGAGCATGAGGGCCACAAGGACGTGATGAGATTCCTGATCGCCAGGGGCGCCGACACCACGATCTGGCAAGCGGCCTACGCCGGGGCGCAAGAGGTCGTCGCACGCCTCCTGGCGGAGGGCGCCGATGTGAACGCGCGAGAGCCCGGATACAGTGAAACCCTCCTGCACCAAGCTGCGCGAGAAGGCGATGGCCTACGTCAACGCCGGCGCGCAGGAAGCGT
>CAYUKJ010000230.1:0-1672 GCA_964445245.1 uncultured Methanosarcinales archaeon
ATCCAGCCACAAATGACGGGCGCACGAGCAGCAGGAATAGCAGGATGGCTTCCGGGTGGTTGTAGCGGTCCATCGCGCCCAGGTTCAGTGAGAAGACCCCGGAGAGGAAGACCAGGACGAACAGGTCGGCCGCAAGCAGCGATGCAAACAGCGAGACCGCCAGGAACCGCCGGCGGAACAGGAGCCCCAGCGCCGGAAGCAGGACCGTGAAGATGAGGTAGCCCGGGAAGTAGTCGAGCATCCGCAGGACGGTCTCGTACAGGTCCCCCGGCGTCGGCGTGGTCTTCTGCTCTGCAAGCGGAGGTGTCAAGGCAAGGGCCGCGGAGGCGAAAAGGCTCAAGAGGAGGGCGGCCCAAAGCGGTCGATTCATATCGGGGATTCAGTGAAGGAGGTATATAAACCTTCTTAGGTGGTAGGCTCCGTTGAAATCATCCGCCTGGCGGCGTCCGCCACCCTGCTCGCCGTCCCTCTGTCGCAACGGCGGGCGCGACCACCCCGGATGGGGCCTCCCCCGGTCGCTAGCACTCATGCAGCGCGCTACGGCTCGCCCTTAAGGGTGGCGGTCCATGATTTCAACGGAGTCTGGGCGTAGGCCGGAGCCCGGACCTGCCGCCCACAAGGCCCAAAGCCGCTGCCGTCCCGTTCCCTACACCACGGCGACGCCGAGCCACCGCTTGGCCAGGAGGCCGATCAGGTACGTGATGGCCACAGCCAGGCCCAGAACCAGGCCGTTAAGAAGAAGGCGGCGCCGGAGGTCCATCCCTGAGAGGAAGGCCAGGATGACCGAGACGCCAAGCGCCAAGAGGCCGGCCGCGATGACTGAGGGCAGGACGGTGCTGGCGCCAAGGAGGACGGGCAGGACGGGAAAGGCCGCGCCCACCAAGTAGGCGGCTCCGACGACGCAGCCGACACGCCAGGGCCGCTCTTCCAGGATTTCACGGCGCGTGCTGCGACCGGAGAAGCTGGCCTTGTCCTCCTCAAGCTGCGCGACTTCCTTCTCGGAATTGGCGGCGACAAAGGCGCCGGCCCCCATGGAGAAGGCTCCGGCAAAAGCGACGGTGACGCCGGCGGCCAGGACCGAGGCGGCGCTGTCGAAGGCCGCGAAAAACCCGCTGATGGCGCCCAAGATCTCGACGAGGCCGTCGTTGACGCCGAGGAAGAGGTTTCGGACTCGCTCCGGGTTGATCCTGCGCTCGAGGGACTCCTCAAGGATTTCATCCTCATGGTGGAACTCGTCCTCCAGGATGTCCTTGACGGCGGCCCCAAGGGGCGTGTCCCGGTAATGGCTCCAGACCGTCAGGTACTTCCGGATGCCGTAGTGCTCGATGGCCTCAAGGACGAGGTGGATGCCCCGCTCCCTGAACAGCCGGCCGGCCAGGGTGAGCACGGAGAGCTTGAGCCTTCGCCGGGCGTCCAGCTCCCTGATCCGCATGCCGCCCGGTAGTGCCGCTCCTCGACGGAAATGAGCTTGGAGAGCAGGGCCGAGGTCTTGCCCTTGGAAAAGCGCAGGTAGGCGCGGTAGAGCGAGAGGTCGAAGAGCTCGTCAAGGATGAGGGCGCGGGCGAAAGACGGCCTGACGGAGGGTTTCGCCATGATGGAGAGAAAGGAAGTGCTATTTAAAATGCTTGTCTGACGCTGAATCTTAAAATGGGTTCATTCCCCGCCCTTTAGG
>CAYUKJ010000231.1:0-1663 GCA_964445245.1 uncultured Methanosarcinales archaeon
CTGGGGGGGCCCTGGGCGGGAAATTTTTCGGGACGTAGACCTCGCCCCGCTTGAAGACGCGCTCGTAAGCGCGCCGGCCGACTTCTGTTTTGAGCTTGCGTTCCAGGGACATCGTCAGCCCCCCTCCAGGACGCCGTCACAGGGTCCTGGCTGCCTGCCCTCTACTGCCACAGCCGAGTATCTTTCTTCGGAGGAAGGCGGGGCGGAGGACAGGACCAGAAGAGGCTGGCCTGTCACGTAGTCCTGGACGGCCAGCGGGCGATTGTGGGCGTCCAGCCACGCCTCCACGGCGCGCGGATTGCGTCGCCGCATTGGCGCAAGCTCAAGCCGCTCACGCATGACGAAAAGCCCCTGGGCCAGGCAGGCCGCCCAGTCTGGCTCACTGCCTGCGGCCCGCTCCAGCGCCAGGCAGTCGTCCCCAGAGGCGAGCGTGCGCAAGGTCTGCAGGAACGTGGGATAGTACAGGCGGTGCACCAAGACGTGGTCCTCCAGCGACACGAGATAGGCTGGCCCGTTCTCCAGGTCCACGCGGGGGCGTCTTGCCGCATGGAATTTTACACAGCCGTCCACCAGCGCATAGTACTGGTCGATGTAGGCGACGGACTTCTGCGTCTTGGGGACGACCTGTGCGATGTACTCCGCAAAGGGGTCAAGGACGGCAGCCTCCTGCAGGCCGAGGCACGCGCGCACATGCCCTTGGACGCGCCCTTCAAGCGACGCGCCTTCCGCGCGCTCCAGCGGGCCAGCCCAGCGCTCCCGGGCCTTCGCGGCATGGATCGCGTCAAGGTGCGCCGGCGACGCGTCGGTGTAGAACTGGAGGAAGCGCCGCGAGGACTCCTCGTCTTTTTTGAAGTCGTTTTCGGCGGCCAGGGTGTAGATGAGCGTGACGCCCCGTTTGATGGCGTACGTCGTGACGCCCCCGCCGGTGCGGGCGACGAGGCGCGTTGCGTCCTTGCCCTCCGTTAGGTCCTTGATGACCTCGATGATGGGCGCGTTCTTTCTCTGCATGGCCTTCTGGAGCTCCGGAATGTAGAGGAAGCGGCTCCCGTTGATGCGCTCGGCGTCATGGAACACGGCGACGTTCGAGGCCTGCCCGACCGTGTAGACGTCCGGGAGGAGCCTGACTAGCTTGTCGACGACAAAGGTCTTGCCGCTGCCGCTTGATCCCTCGACGCCAAAGGAGGCCCCGGCCACCGCGGCGAGCGTGATGCCGCACACAAGCGGCTCTTCCCCGACGACGCCCTGGCTGCGGTAATAGCGGACGAGGTCGTGGAGGGTGAGGGTCTGCGCGGAGGACGGAGCCGGTGTCTGGGCAGGCGTCACGGTCGTCCTGGACAGTGTTCCAGGCCTGGCCAGGGCTTCAGGTTGAAAAACGCCGTTGTGCCGCGTCAAGAAACGCGTGCGCGGGGGGCGCGCTCCATCTTCCCCGAACGCCCGCTCATAGGCCCTGCGGCCCACCTCGGACACGAGCCGGTCCTTTAGCGCCATTTCAGCCTCGCGCCTCCTTCCGGGATGGCAGGATCCTTGGCCTTGGGGACGTAGCCGCCGATGCAGCGCAGGAAGTTCTGGGTCGTCGGGAAGGCGGGCTCCTCGCGCCCCTTGCCCTCCAGCAGGGCGTTCACGAAGACCTGCTCGACGATCTCCTCGATGTGGGCTCCTGCTA
>CAYUKJ010000232.1:0-1660 GCA_964445245.1 uncultured Methanosarcinales archaeon
GGAGTTTTCACGGGTCACCTCGGTATGGTAATTCCCCGGAAACAACATACCTATGCCTCGGCACCAAGCGCAAGGGGCGGGGTCAATCGAAGTCAAGAAGGACGCACGGAACCGTGTAACCCTTCCAGCCGCAGAATTCGACTACTACGTAATTCGGGCGTTCCCGGACGGACACTTCGAGCTGTATCCGCGGGTGCTGGCGGATCCGCTCATCTCGCGCCGCACCCTGGGCATGATGGATGAGGCGATGACCCGCATGCTCCAAGGAGAGGTTAGCGAGCCCATCGACCCCAATGCGCTCTAGCCTGGCTTCCCACGCCAGCCGTCGCTGCTAACGTCTCCGATGCTGAACCCCTTCCGTTGCCGCGCTCGCACGCGTTTAGGTGTTAGGCTACTGCTGTAGTGTGTACAAGTTAACCACTATGTCAACGTGAGTCAGCGCCCCCGAGACGAGGAGGGCCATGATCCTCCAGGGGGTCTGATTGCCGGGCCGTTCAGCACGCCACAAGATCTTGTGTCTTGACAGGAGGATGACAACAAGATAATGTGGCTACATGGGCAACGGTCCAGAGAAGCGCCTAACACGAGAGGCCCAGGCTTTCATCGAGCCCAGGAACGCCACCCACCGCCAGTACGAGGCCCTGCGGGCCTACTTCGTCGAGCAGCGCCGCTCCGTAGAGGTGGCCGAGCTCTTCGGCTACACCCCCGGCAGCTTTCGGGTGCTCTGCCACGAGTTCCGCAAGAGCCCCGAGCGGGAATTCTTTCTCACCCCCCGGACGGGACCGCGCCCTTCCGAAGCGGCCGATCCCGTGCGCCAGGAGATCATCGCGCTCCGCAAACAGAACCTCTCGATCTACGACATCCGGGAGGTGCTGGAGAAGGAGGGCATCGAGCGCAGTCCCTCCAGCATCGCCGCCGTTCTCAACGAGGAAGGCTTCGCTCGGCTGCCGAGGCGACGCGATGAGGAACGCCCGGCCCGAGTCCGTCCGGAGGCGGCCGAGGTCGCCGACGTGCGCAGGTTCGATCTCAGTCCCCGGGAGTTCCGCACCAAGTTCGGAGGGCTGTTCCTCTTCGTGCCCTACCTGGCCGCCATCCCCTTCGAGAAGCTGCTGGCCCAAGCGGGTTTTCCCGGTTCGGCCATGGTTCCGGCGGCCCACGCCATGCGCTCGCTGTTGGGCCCCAAGCTCTTCGGCAACGCCCGCCACAGCCACGTCATGAGCTACGTGTTCGACGAAGGGCTGGCCCTGTTTGCGGGCCTGAACGTGACGCCCAAGCGGGCGTTCCTGACCGAATACAGCTGTCGTATCGATCCCAGGGCCTACCCCAAGCTCATGGCCGGGTGGTTCGAGGCCGTAACCCCCCTGGGACTGGAGTGGGGCACCTCCTTCGATCTCGACTTCCACACCATCCCCTTCCACGGGGAGGACGCCCTGGTCCAGAAGCACTACGTCTCGAAGCGGAGCCGGTCGCAGAAGGGCATTCTGGCCTTCCTGGCCCAGGATGCCGAGACCCGCGTGTTCTGCTACGCCCACGGGGAGATCCGTAGAGAAGAGCGTGACGATGAGATCGTCCGCTTCATCGAGTACTGGAAGGAGCGGACCGGACACTTCCCCGAGGAGCTGGTCTTCGACTCCAAGCTCACCACCTACACGAACCTGGA
>CAYUKJ010000233.1:0-1656 GCA_964445245.1 uncultured Methanosarcinales archaeon
TGATATATTACAGGTAGCGTCCGCTGGCGCCCCGCTAGGGGGGCCAGGCCGAGGGCGCAGGCGCGTCGCCGCTCAGGCCGACTGGCCGTCCCTGCCCCTGAGCCTGAGGAACATGGCCGCCATCACGGCCGCGACGACCGCGGCCACGACGAGGCCTGCCATCAGCAGCAGGTTCAGCGAGCTCGCGTCGTCGAGGTCCCCGTTGGCGCCGCTCAGCTCATCCTCGGGGGCGTCGAGCTCGTCCTGGACAGCTGCCGGGTCGTCGAGTGCATCCGCCAACTCGTCCTCGGCCGCGGTCAGGTTGACCAAGGCGTTGTCGAGCTGCGACTGTAGGGACTCAAGGTCGCCGTCGGCGGCCGCGAGCTCCGCCTGGGCATCCGCCAGGTCGGCCTCGGCCGCGTCCAACTGTGCCTCGAGGGATGTCAGGAGCAGGAGGGCCGTGTCGAGCTGAGCCTGGAGCGTCGCGACCTCCGCTTCGGAATCGTCCAGCGCCACCTGGAGCACATCTAGGGCAGCAAGGGCGGAATCGAGCTCGTCCTGGAGCGCGGCCAGGTCGTCGAGCGCGGTGGCCAGCTGCTCCTCGAGGGCCGGCACCGGGTCGACGAACGTCACGGTGATGGACGCCTCCGCCCAGTTCCCGGATGGGTCGGACGCGTTCACGGTGATCGTGTTAGCTCCGTTGACCAGGGCGATGACGCACGAGAAGTGCCCGCCCGAGTCCACGACCGCGTACACACCATTGATAGCCACGGCCGCTCCCGGCTCCGTCAGGCCGGAGACTGTCACGGTCGGGTCCTCCGTCGTGAGGCCGTCATCCGGGGTCTCGATGGAGAGCGGCGGGGGCGTCACGTCCAGCAGGACGTGCCGATTCGCCCAGACGTTGTTCCGGACGCCGTCGCCCTGCAGCCACACTGCGAAGATGTCACCGAACCCGTCGACAGAGGCCTCCACGCCCCCCGAATTGGTGCCTCTGTCAGCAGACGCGGTCTCCATCTCCCCCCAGCCCTCGCCTGCGACGTAACTGCTCGAGCAGACGGCCAGGCGCTCGCCGTTCCAGTGGTGCCACAGCACGGTCCGGTTGTCTGGCCCGTACATGACCGCCGTGGGGATGTATGCGAACTCGCTGCTGTCCTCGACCGTCCCGGGGGTACCCCAGCCCTCACCCGGCACGTAGAAACTGGACCATATGCTGGGAACACCGGCGTAGTCCTGTTGCCACACAGCCAGCGCGGTCCCGGAGCCGTCGTCGGCCACGCGCACGGCGGAGGCGTCTTCCGAGTTGTCGTGCTCGATCAGCCCCGCAGCGCCCCAGCCCTCGCCGACCTCATACCGGTTGTAGCAAATGCTCCAGTAGGCGCCGTCGAACTGATACCACACTGCGGTCGCGTTGCCCGACGAGTCGACGGCCACCTTGGGCTCCGCCGTGTCCCCGGGCAGGTTACCCCCGATCATCTCGGCTTCGCCCCAGCCCTCGCCGGGGACGTATCTGTTGGCTGAGACGTTGTTGTGCGTCACGTCATCCTGTGACCACACGGCGACGACGCAGCCAGTCCCGTCCAGGGCGATGTCGAAGCTGAAGGCGTTCTCGACATAAGGTTCAACCTCCTCCTCCACGCCCCACCCCAGGCCGACCACGTACCGGTTCGACCAGAGGTG
>CAYUKJ010000234.1:0-1654 GCA_964445245.1 uncultured Methanosarcinales archaeon
CAACGATACTTGGTTGGTGCGTTGAGTGGCATGCGATGACGTTTCAGCAGTGGGCTTGTTGATCCAGACGGATGTGGGCAAGTCCTGGGGTTTGGGACAACCATTGACGAAACGTTCCGGGTGCTCGGCGAAAGCACGCGCCAAGACGAGTTGCCGCTGCTGTTGCAGGAGCGGTGCTTGTCCGTAATGGACGCTTGCGGGGGAATGCATTCCGATCCCCGAGTGGCGGTGTTCGTGGTTATACCACTGGAAAAACTCGCCCAAAAAGCCTCTGGAATCTTCCAGGGCGCCAAACTGGCCCGGGAAACCTGGATGGTACTTGAGAGTCTTGAACTGGCTCTCGGAGTAGGGGTTATCGTCTGAAACGTGTGGCCGGCTGAAGCTGCCGGTGATGGCGAGGTCAGCCAGCAGTTGAGCCGTGGTTTTGGCCTTCATGGGTGCGCCGCGGTCGTTGTGGATGATCAACTGATTCCGCGGCACGCCTTGGCGGAGGACCGTTTCTGCGATCAAACGCTGAGCCAGCGCCGCCGATTCCTTTAGGGCCACCAGCCAGCCGACCACGTACCGGGAAAAAATATCAAGGATGACGTACAGGTAGAGATAGGACCATTTGGTGAAAGTGCGGAGCTTGGTGATATCCCAGGACCAGACCTGGTTGGGCTGCGTGGCCAGCAGCTCCGGACGGGCGTAGGCCGGATGCCGCAATTGGTTGCGGCGCTCGCGGACCTCGCTACCGGCGTGGAGGATACGGTACATGCTGCGGGTGGAGCAAAGGTAGATTCCCTCGTCCAACAGTCTGGCCTGGACCTCGGCGGGGGCCGTATCCACGAAGCGCGCGGAATGCAATTCGTTCAGCACCGCCTGCCGCTCCAAACCGCTCATCGCGCGGGCGGGAGCCGGACGAGGCGGACGCACAACGAGCGGGGCCAGGTGGCGATAGTAGCTGGCTCTGGAGCAGGCCAGCGCCAGGCAGGCGGGGGCCACGCCAAGCTCTTGTTTCACGGCCTGTACGGCAATCATGAGGCGCTCTCGTCGGTGTCCGTGGTGCTGCTTTCCTCCATCTCCAAGAGCGCCGCCACTTTTTTTTGGAAGTCGATGATCGCCTCCGCCTTCTTGAGCTTCTTGGACAGCCGGGCGTTTTCCTTGCTCAAACGCTCCACGTCCAGCGCCAGGGGATTGGGTTTTTGTACCTTGGGTCCGCGTTTCCTGGGGGACAGGGCTTCCTGCGCCCCGGCGGCACGCTCGCGGCGCCATTTGGAGAGGTGAGAACTGTACAGCCCCTCGCGACGCAACAGGGCGCCGATCTCCCCCGTGCCCGCCAGTTGGTCCGTTTCGGTCAGAATGCGCAGCTTGTAGGCCGCGCCGAAATGTCGGCGAAGGGGTCGTTCCCGGACCTCTGTCGAGGCCGCACCGCGGCGGGCCACGCCCGAAGGGCCTCCGCTCCGTTCCGGCTCGCTTCGCTCGCCGGAACTCCGCTGCGGCCCTTCAGGCGTCTTGCTCTGCTCCATCATCTTGTCTTGGCTCATCTTGGTTTCCTCCCCGCCCTCAATCTACATTAAATTCCAGGGAGGTCACTGTCTCACCATCATAGGCACGGGGGGCGCTCTCGTCGGTGTCCGTGGTGCTGCTTTCCTCCATCTCCAAGAGCGCCGCC
>CAYUKJ010000235.1:0-1648 GCA_964445245.1 uncultured Methanosarcinales archaeon
GTTCGCCGAGCTGCCGCTTCGCAGGGTCATCGGATTTTGCGGCCACACCCAGGAAAGGCTGATGGCGTGGGGCATGACGTTCTGCGACGAGGTCTGGCCGAAGAGCCGCGTTGAGGCGGGCGTGGCGCGCCTGCTCCTAGAACCCGCCGTGGAGGGCCCGGAAGATGAAGAGGGCCATCAAGGCCCCGATGGCGACGAGGGGGAGGAGGAGCGACGGGACAAGCGGCGTGATGACGACGCCGCAGGCAGGTCCTAGCTCGAGGCGGAACCGCTTCTGGACGCCCCTGACGGCCAGCCAGACGGAGAAAGGGAGCGCGAAGATGAAGGCGAAGGGCAGGATGAGGGAGAAGACGAGGGGGAGGTAGGCGTAGGCGACGACGGCATAGGCCTCGCTGAAGGCGGCGGGCCGCTTCGCGACCAGGAGGGCCAGCCTGACGAGGAGGGCGTAGAGCAGAAGGGCGACGAACAGGACGGCGGCCCCGACGCCGCCGATCCAGCCGGTGTTCATGAGCCACCCGCCCACGATGGCGGGGCCAGGCTCGACGCCTGCCTCGCGCCCCATCAGGAAGAAGAGCTGCATCATGAGGCCGGCCCCGAAGATGATGAGGCAGGAGTACGTGGCGGCGACCAGTGCCTGCCGGAACGTGCGCGGAACGTCGTAGAACCGGTGCGGGTGCTCGAAGAGCCGCTGCACGTCCTCCCAGTACACCTCTGACATGCTGGCCGCCAAGGGCCGTCCCTATTAAAATCTTCTTGTGCATCATAAACCCAAGCATTGACCTACGCGCAACAAAATTTATAAACTCGGGGCAGATTGTGCGGGATATGGGCATGCAGTACGTCTTCAACATCACCGGCATCGTGTTCCTGTGGTGGGCCATCGCGTACTTCGCGTACCAGCCCCTCTTCGGCCTTGCGGACAGCGTCAAGTCGGTCACGCTCTTCCTTTTGGCGATCGTCTTCTTTTTCCTCGCCGACATGCGCTTCGGGCGGGAGATGGCCCGATGACGTTCTACCCCGTCCTGGGCGGTGCGGTCTTCGCGCTGAGCCTCCTGGGGGCCATCATCCTCTACTCGGTGACGCGGAAGTGGTACCCGGTCTTCTACGTCCTGTCCATCGCGCTCTACATCTACACGGTCGGCTACGTCATCGACGTCTTCGACCTGCAAAAGGACTTCATATTTCTCGTCCTGCTCGTGTCGGCGGGCGTCATGCTCCTCGTGGGCTGGTACCTGAACAAGCGCCTGCGCCAGGGCAGAAAGCCCGCCCGTGTCGAGGGCCTTGAGCCGCCGCAGTCCCCATGAATTGGCGCTTGATTCTTGGGGTGGGCCTGCCCGGCCTAGCCGTGGTTGTCCTGGCGGCGATCAGCGCATTCAATCCGGGGTTTGAGGCGCGCGACGACGTCGTGCCCACCCTCGCCAAGGAGGTTTTGTTCCCGAAGGACTACTCGGGCACCAACATCAAAGTCCTCACCCAGACGCTCACCAACAACTTCTTCCTGCCCCGCGCCCAGACGCTGCCGGCCTGGCACATCTGCGTCGCCAAGGGCGACATGGTAGCCACGCAGGGGTTCTCGTACGTGTACACTTCCGCCCCCGCCGACCGGTCGGGCAGCCTGGACCGCGAGCTTTTCACCCCTGACACCGCG
>CAYUKJ010000236.1:0-1155 GCA_964445245.1 uncultured Methanosarcinales archaeon
CACGAATCCCAACGTGAAGCTGTCTATGGACTTCGCCACCGAGGACCTCTTCGCCATCACGTTCTACACGGAGCCCTGGCAGCGCACCAAGAACGGCACCAGCACGGTCAATTTGAGCGACGGCGTCAAGAATGTCTCGCGCCACAATGTGAGCGCCCCGAACAACGACACGGTCTTTTCCGTCGCCGTCGCGGTGGCCTGCCAGAACTGTTCGGCGCCTGTGACTTACCGTGACCTCAACGGCGACGGGGTCGTCGAGGCAGGGCAGTTTTTGGCGTGGCAGGACACGATTGACGCCCCGGACGCCCCGCGCGGCTTCGAGCTATTCGCCTCCATCGACATCAGCCCGCCGGCCGCCAACATCACTAATATATCGCCCTCCCCCGTCGCAATCTTCCAGCAGAACGTGAGCTTCTCCGGCTACGGCATCCCGCAGAACGAGACTGTCTCCTGGTCCTGGTACTCGCACAAGGACGGCCGGCTCTCCTCGGCCGCCGCCTTCATCACCGCGCTCCTCTCGCCGGCCAACCCCCACCACATCGACTTTTTCGTGCGCGACCGCGGCGGACTCTGGTCGCCGGTAACCAACCTCTCCAGCGAACCCCTGATAGTCAACAAGCCCCCGACGGCGTTCGTGCGGTTCATCAAGGGCTTTGTTGACGACACGGGCCAGACGGTGGCCCTCATCGGCGAGCCCGTAATCTTCAACGGCTACGGCTTTGACACTGACGGCTATATCCAGGACGCGGAGTGGGAGATCGACGGCATCATCTACCCGGGCACGATCGCCAACCACACCTTCACCGGCGGCATAGGCATGCACAACGTGACCTTCCGGGTCCGCGACAACGTGGGAACGTGGTCCAAGAACGTCACGAAGACCATCGAGGTCCTGCGCTATCCTGTCCTCTTGCTGCACGACTACCTGCGCACGCCAAAGCAGATGCGCAAGCTGCGTGAGAAGTTCGAGGCCGAGGGCTACGACGTCTATGTCGCTGACCTGCGCGCGCCCGTTGCCCTTGACCTCGACTTCGAGCTGCCCGTCAAGATCAAGGAGCTGCGCATCCTCGTCAACGTCTACGACATCCTTCGCGAGCTTCGCAAGCTCCAGAAGAATTTCAAGGACCTGGGCGCGTACAGCGGGCAGCAGGGACC
>CAYUKJ010000236.1:1165-1644 GCA_964445245.1 uncultured Methanosarcinales archaeon
AGATGAAAACGGAGCCCCTCGAGATCATAGGCAACCTGGACACGCTGGCCGCCGAGCTCAAGTTCCAGTTCCCCGACCAGCCGGGCTTCATCGCGGCCCTTGACGTCATCAGGGAGGACCTGCGCGCCGCCCGCGCCAACATCACCAAGGTCGGCTACGTCACGGAGCTCATCGACACCGACGACCTGGCCAAGACCATGTGGAAGGTCGCCGTCGAGCAGTTCAAGCCCGAGTTCAACTACACGATCCTCAAGGAGAAGAAGATCGCGGACATCTCGATTCCCATCCCCCTGCCCGAGAAGGTCAAGAAGATCCTCGAGCAGATGATGGTGGGCGACGGATACAACGTCACCCTGCTTGGCAACCAGAAGTTCCCGATCCCGCCCGAGGTCACGCTCCTGGACAAGACCTTCTCGAAGACCAAGGAGAGCCTGGTAGTGAGCACGAACCTGAATGTCAAGGTCAAGGATTTCAAGCCC
>CAYUKJ010000237.1:0-1639 GCA_964445245.1 uncultured Methanosarcinales archaeon
CCAAGGTCCGCAACGACGCGGCCTTCAACGTGAGCTTCCGCGTCCGCCTCGAGGTTGAGTTCTTCGACACGAACATCAGCCTGTGGGTGCCCGAGGCCCTCGTCTTCGAAGACGCCACGCCGCGCCGCCTCCTCCCCGGCGGCGCCAACCAGATCAAGCTGGAGGACCTCTGGAACCCCGCGGCCTGGAACACCAGCGCCCGGACGCGCGGCAGCGGCACCTACCGCGCTGCCCTGCGCCTCCTTGACCCCGCCGGAAATGTCCTGCGGAACGGCGACGGCAGCCCCCTGGAGGCCTTCTCGAACTTCACCGTCAACCTGCCGCCGGCCTTTTCGCCCCTGCCTAACACGACGCTTCTGGAGGACGGCGTCTCGAACATCTCTCTGGACCTGCGCAATTTCGCCTTTGACTTCGAGCTTGCGCCGGCGGCCCTGGCATACAGCATCCTCTCCCAGACGAACGCCGCCCTCATCAACTGCGGCCTGGCCGGATTCGCCCTGTCCTGCGCCGACCCCGCCCCCAACGCCTTTGGCGCCAACCTCGTCACCGTCCAGGTCAGCGACGGCTTCTACAACCGCACTCAGCCGATGCTCATAACGGTCCAGTCCGTCAACGACGTGCCCGTCCTCCTCCCCTTGCCGCCGCTCACGGTCCAGGAGAGCAATGTCACGCCCCCCAACTTCCTCGACCTCTTCAACTACGCCTCCGACGTGGAGAACAACGACGTAGAGCTCACCTTCACGATCACCTACGAGTCGAACCCGGGCCTCATCGACTGCTTCATAGTCTCCGACCGCTTCGTCGACTGCACCGACCCGACACCCGGCGCAAGCGGCACAAGCCTCGTGACCATCCGAGCCACCGACCTGGAGGGGGCCTTCGACCTGGAGAACCTCACTATCATTGTTGAGAGCCTTAACCGCATTCCAGTCGTCACGCTTTCGGACCCACCAGACAATTTCACCATCGACACGTCAAGTCAGGCGTTCAACTACCACGTCAGCGACGCCGAGTCCGACTTCCTGACGTGCATCCTTCTCGTTGACGGCCAGCGCCGGGGCCAGCCGACTGTCGTCCTCAACGACACGAACAGCACCTTCTTCGCGCAAAGCCTGGACGCGGGCGTTAGGGCCTGGCAGGTCCGCTGCGACGACGGCGAGGCCAACGGGACCTCCGCCGCAAGGGCCATCACGGTGAGGACAAACCTGGCCGCAACAGAGCTTGCCGTGCCGGCCGCGGTCCTCCAGGGCACGCCCCTTTCGGTGAGCGCAACAGTCAACAATACCGGGGCCGCGAACGCGACGAATTTCACCCTCACGTTCTACATCGACAGCTTCGCAAACCCCGTCACGTTCCGGACACTCAGCCTCCTTCCCGGCCAGGGCGCGTCCGCTTCAGCCAGCCTCCCGACAGCCAACCTCACCGGCAACCACACCGTCCTGGTCCGGGCGGACTCCACAGGCATCATCCCCGAGCCCAATGAGACCGACAACGACATGTCAGCCGCCTTCGAAGTAACTCAAGACGTCCTAGCCCCCGGCATCACAGGCATAACGCAGGTCCCCTCCGACGTCTCGGAGAGCACCCGCTTCGTCAACATCTCCGCCACTGTCACTGACCAGGGCGTCGGCGTCGATCC
>CAYUKJ010000238.1:0-558 GCA_964445245.1 uncultured Methanosarcinales archaeon
AGAAATCTTCGTATTCAAAAGGATAAATATTGAACCCCTTCTTACTGATAAGTTTTTTAATTTCACTTCTTCCAACATAATTTTCTTTTGAAAATAGAACGCCAATTTCAAAATCGCTTCTTTTCAAATAATCTGTTCTGGCTCTGGAGCCGTATAAAAATATTGATATCGGCTTCAAACGTGTATTCAGTAAATTCACAACGTCTTCCATAAGTTACGCAAACATCACTTTGTTTAAATAATTATCTTACCCGCATGCCCACGTTTCCGTTTGAGAAACTGCTGCAGCATGCTTACTCCGAGCGCACCTTCGCGTACAGCAGCGCGTCCAGGTACCGCCCATCCTTCTTGTGCTCCTTTTTCAGGACGCCTTCCCGGACATAGCCGGCCTTCTCGAGGACTCGGGCGGACGCGGGATTGTGCGGGAAGACCTTGGCGTAAAGCCGGACGAGGCCAAGTTCGCGTCGGGCCCAGGCCGTCATCGCCTTCACGACGGCCGTCATGATGCCCCGGCCCCAACAGGCGGGCGTCAGCCAGTACCCGACCTCGGCCTGGTGG
>CAYUKJ010000238.1:579-1627 GCA_964445245.1 uncultured Methanosarcinales archaeon
AAGCCGATGCCGCCGCGCACCGCCCCGTCAATCTCGATGGCGAAGCCCAAGTCCGTGGGACGCCGCTGCCGGGAGCGGCGCGCGCAGAGCCGGATCCAATCCTTCGCGTGCCTGCTGGTGTAGGGGTGGGGGATGGCTGCGGTGACGCGGGCGATTTTTCGGTGATTGATTGCGCGAACCAAGGCCTCCGCGTCGCTTGGGCGATACCGCCGGACCTTCCACCGGGCAGTTTTAGGGAGCATCTTGATGTCACCAAGTCCCTATTTAAATGGCTTCTGGATGCAGCTTTAAAGCCTTGGAAATCTAGAATTCCCTGAGCCTCCAAACCTTTATAAATGCGCCGGGGCTCTTCTCGTCGCCACCCCATGCCCGCCCCGCAGCTGTCCGTCATCATTCCGGCCTACAACGAGCAGGAGGCAGTCGGGCCCCTTCACGCCCGCCTCAAGCCCGTCCTCGAAAAGCTTGGCCCCTCCCACGAAATCCTCTTCGTGGACGACGGCAGCACCGACAAGACCTTTTCGCGCCTCTCCGCCCTCCAAGAAAAGGATCCGGCCATCCGCATTGTGAAGCTGCGCCGCAACTTCGGGCAGGGCGCCGCCTTTGACGCTGGCTTTCGCGCCGCGCGGGGCCAGCGTGTCGTGACCCTTGACGCCGACCTCCAGAACGACCCCCAGGACATCCCCCGCCTCCTCCAGGAGTTGGACCGGGGCTACGACATGGTCATCGGGTGGCGGCATCCGCGCTACGACGGCCCCGTCAAGCGCCTCCTCTCCGAGTTCGCCAGGCACCTCCGCCGGTTCCTTGTCCAGGACCGGGTCCACGACTCCGGCTGCTCCCTGAAGGCGTACCGCCGCCCCGCCGTCGACGCCCTCCGCCTCTACGGCGAGATGCACCGCTACATACCAGCGCTCCTCCAGCTCCAGGGCTTCCGCGTCGCCGAAATCAAGGTCCGCCACCACCCCCGGCGCCTCGGCGCGACGAAGTATTCGGCCGACCGCGTCTTCCGGGGCTTCATGGACCTCGTCGTCGTCACATTCTGGCAGAAATA
>CAYUKJ010000239.1:0-1626 GCA_964445245.1 uncultured Methanosarcinales archaeon
AGCTCATCGCCTACAACCTCGGAGTCTTGACCTGGCGGGTATTTGCCTAAGAGCCAGCGCAAACACAACGTTTTTATACTCCTGCCTGCTTAGGCCCGCCAGGAACACGTGAGGTTTCCGCATGAAAACCGCCCCCATCCTCGTCCTTTTCCTGTGCGGCCTTCTGCTTCTTGCGGCCTGCAAAAAGGCGCCCCCTCCGGCAGCCCCACCCGGCACGCCTCCAACCCCCCCTCCCACGACGCCCCCGGTGACCCCGCCAACAGCTCCACCCAACGAAACGCCACCCACGCCGCCAGAAACTCTGCCCACTCCTTCCGAACCCGCGACGCCCTCTAAAGCCATCGGGGAATTCTCGCTCCGCCACTGCAACAGTCTCCTCGAGGACCTAAAATCAAAAGTGGACAAGGTCACGGCCAATATCGAAAAGCACCAGAAGGAGCTGGACAAGCTCACGGCGGGCAGCCCCAAGGCCGCCGGCAAGCAGGCCCTCATCGACGAGCTCATTAAACTCAAGGCCCATGACGTCGAGGAATACAACACCGCCGTCAAGAACTGCGACGCGGCCGAGAACAAGGACGCGGCGGCGTGCGCCGCCCTCAAGACCGATGCCGCGGCCCTCGTCGACACCCTGAAGACCGACTTCCAGCCCCTCGAGGAGGACATGACCGGCCTCAAGAAGTCCCTGGACGAGGCCCAGGCCGCCAACAACCAGACGCTCATGACCGACCTTAGCCGACAAATCCGCTTCATGCAGAGCAGCTACGACGCAGGCAGAAAGCAGTTGGGCGACGCCGAGGCCGGACTCGAGGAGCTCGAGGCGCACTGCGGCTAAAGCCGCCGCGGCTTCTTCTTTTTGACCTCTTCTGAAGCTGCCGAGAGTGTGGAGAGTCTACGTCCCCTCCCTCCAGTTCTCCATGTACTTCTTCTGCTCAGCAGTCGGCGCATCGATTGCGACGCCCAGCGCCTCCAGCTGCAGGCGCGCGATCGCCTCGTCAATCTCGGCGGGGAGGGCGAAGACGTCGATGGGCATCCTCCCTTTGTGCTTGACCGCGTATTCGCAGGCGAGCGCCTGGCCGCAGAAGCTGGTCGCCATGACGGCGCTGGGGTGGCCTTCTGCAGCCGTCAGGTTGATGAGGCGCCCTTCTCCGCCGACGAAGAGGACCTTCCCGTCCAGGGCATATTCATCGAGGAAGGGCCGTACGCGCCGCAGGGAGGCGGACGCGGCTTTCAGCGCGCGCAAGTCGATCTCGGCGTCGAAGTGCCCGCTGTTGAAGAGGCAGGCGCTGTTCTTCATGGCCTTCATGTGCGGCAGCGCGATGACGTTCTTGTTGCCCGTGACTGTCACAAAGATGTCGCCCTCCTTTGCCGCCTCCGCCATCGGCAGGACGCGGTGTCCGTCTAGGGTAGCCTGGAGGGCGCGGAATGGCTGGATCTCAGTGACGATGATGGACGCGCCCAGGCCGCGGGCTCGGAGCGCCACGCCCTTGCCGCAGCTCCCGTAGCCGGCGACGACGACCGTCTTGCCAGCGAAGAGCATGTTTGTTGAGCGTAGAATCCCGTCGATCGTGGACTGGCCGGTCCCGTAGTTGTTGTTGGGGAGGTGCTTGGTCTGGTTGTCGTTGCCGG
>CAYUKJ010000240.1:0-1615 GCA_964445245.1 uncultured Methanosarcinales archaeon
TTCCCCTGATGCCCGTGATTTGCGACATCACCGACCGGGCGCGGGTGCAAGCGAGAGGATTGTGGGGGCTATGATGTCGATGTCGAACCACCGCAGGGCCCTGTCCATGACTGTATTGCGCTTGGAGGCCTCCGCGATCTGCTCGAAGGCGAATCCCATGGAGAATGTCTTGTAGTCGATGGGCACGCCGCTGGCGACGTGCTGGCGGACGGCGGCCGCGTTCCCGCCGCTAAAGCGCATCGAAGCCGTTCCCAGGCCGACGGGGATGAGGTTGTCGCCGGTGCCGTTCTGCGCGAAGAGGAGGCCGCCCCCGATGGGGTCGCGCCGGACGCCCTCGATGGTAGACGCGTTCGTGTGGTCGACAAAGGAAACGCCCAAGCTCTGGAGGAACGGCGATGAAGCGAGCTCCGACGCGATGAACTGTCCTGAGAGGAAGAGGAAGCCGCCCGCGTCCAGGTAGGCTTCAAGCGCCAGGCGGTCCGGCGACTGGAGGGTGTCGCTTCGCTCTGCGCCCGTGTACCAGACCACCAGGGGGAACTGAAGGAGGAAGGGGCTCGGGGGGACACCTTGCGATAGGGTGTCCCACGCAACATAATCGTAGCCGGGGACGCCAGCCGCCGAGAGACCTGCGCGGTATGCGTTGGTGGCCGCCGCCCCGTCGTCTTCCACCAGGAGGACCGGGACCTTGGGCGTGACCAGGACCTCAAGGGACAGGGCGTTGTCGCCGGTGTAAGGCTCTCCGGGACGGTCGACGACGGCCTGGAGCGTGTAGCGCCCCTGGGCGGGGATCCAGGTGAATGTCACCTCCTGCGTCTGTAGGCTAAAGACATTGATTGTGGCGTTTGCCACTTGGGTTCCGTTGGCGAAGAGTCGGACCGGGACGTTCTCCTCGTCGTGCAGGTAGATCGTGTTCTGGACCGAGACGGTGGCGAGGACTGGCAGGCCGGGCTTGGCATGGGGGGGCGCGTTGAAGGCGGCCAGGCGGAGGTTGCCGCTTGCGACCGTGTAGTTCCCCGACCCGGCGCCGGTGTTGTTGGCACGGTCTGTCGCAAAGACTGTGAAGGTGTGGAGGCCGCTGACGACGAGGGGCAGGTTGACCTCGTGGAGGGTGTGGGCGGCCCGCTCTCCGAGCTCAACGTCGAGGACCCCGTCAACCCGGACGCTGACGTTGGCGGCCTCGTCCAGCTCGAACTCCAGGGGAACGTCGCTTTGGACCTGGAGGCTCCCGTTGGGCCGCAGGATGGCAATCGCCGGGGGCGTCGAGTCTATGACTACGGGCGAGAAGGGGCCGGCAGTCACGCTGTTATTGTTGTTGTCACGGGCGAAGACGGTGAAGTAGTAGAGGCCGTCGGGAACACCTGGAAGGGCGATGTCGGCTTCATAGCGGCCTGCGGCAAGGACGAGGGGCACGGTGGCTCCTGCAAGGGAGCCGGTGATCTCTGTGATGGCGCCGTTGTCGTCAGCCTGCACGGAGGCATGGATGACGGCGCTCGGGTCGTTCGTGGACGTGGGCGAAAGGGCGACGTCGCGGACCTCGGGGTTGCGGTCGCCGGTCGCGATCGCGTAGCGTCCCGGCCCGCTGATGCGGGCCGCGGCTTCCATGGCCTCGGCATCG
>CAYUKJ010000241.1:0-1602 GCA_964445245.1 uncultured Methanosarcinales archaeon
GGAGCTCCTGGGAGCCCTGGCCGCCATGTCGGCCATCGCCATCAACAATGCCCGGCTGCGCGAGCGCGAGCGCTATACCGCCGTCCTTGAGGAGCGGGACCGCCTGGCCCGCGAGATGCACGACAGCCTGGCCCAGGTGCTGGGCTACCTTCACCTGAAGGCGCGGGCCCTGGAGAAGACGGCCAAGACAGCCGCCGGAGACAGTACTGAGGACCTTTGCGCCGGCCTGAGCGAGATCGCGTTGGTGGCGGACGAGGCCTACTCAGATGTGAGGGAGGCCATCGTCGGGCTGCGGGAATCGCTGGCGCGCGGCGGGCTGCCGCAGGCGCTGGCCTCCTACTTGGAGAAGTTCCGTCGACAGTCTGGCATCGCGGCTGCCCTGGAAGTGGGGGACGACGTACCGCCCGAGCTGCGTCCCGAGGTGGAGGTGCAGCTCTTGCGGGTCGTGCAGGAGGCCTTGACCAACGTGCGCAAGCACGCCGGTGCGCGTCGCGCTTGGGTGCGCCTCGTGCGCAACAACGGATCGGTGCTGTTGACCATCGAGGACAAGGGGCGTGGCTTCGACCTCGCTGCCCTGGAGGATGACGGGGCTCATCGCTTCGGCCTGCGGACAATGAGGGAGCGTGTCGAGCGACTGGGGGGTGTGCTGGAAATAGAGACGGCGCTGAGGCGCGGCACGAAGATCATCGCCCGCCTGCCGACAGGGGCCGTGAAGCATGCCTAGAGTCAGCGTTCTCCTGGTCGATGACCAGAACCTCTTCCGATCCTGTCTGGCGGCGCTCCTTGCCTCCGCCGAGGACATGGAGGTGATAGGGGAGGCCGCCGACGGCAGGGAGGCGGTGGAGAAGACGCGCGCTCTCCGGCCCGACGTTGTCCTCATGGACATCCACATGCCGGTGTGCGACGGCATCGAGGCTACGCGGCTGATCAAGGCCGAGCATCCGGAGACGAAGGTCGTGGCCCTCACCGTCTCCGACGACGACGAGGACCTCTTTCAGGCGATCAGCAGCGGCGCCGAAGGCTACCTGCTGAAGAACCTCTATCCCGAGGAGCTGTTTCAGCTCATCCGCGGCGTCATGGCCGGCGAAAGCCCTGTCTCTCCGGCCATAGCTACCCGCCTCCTTCAAGAGTTTCGCCAGCCCTCCCACGGGCCGGGCCATGGTCCGGTGTCTGAGCTCACGCCCCGCGAGCGCGAGATCCTGCGGCTGGTGGCCGAGGGCCTGAGCAACGCAGATATCGGCGCCCGCCTCTACGTCGTGGAAGGGACGGTCAAGAACCACCTGCACAACATCCTCGGCAAGCTCCACCTATCGAACCGGGTCCAGGCGGCCGCCTTCGCCCTCCGCGAAGGGCTGGCTTCCCCGGCGAACGGGCCCGTACGCAGCTAGCCCCCTCCAGTGTCCTGAGTCAGAGTTCCGCTAACAAGTTCAATGCTCTGTCTTTGTCATGCTGAACGAAGGGAAGCATCCGGGGGAGCACACGGGACCCCGCTCGCAAGGTTCCCGAAGGCCAGCCTTGAGGCTATCAAGGGAATAACTTTGCGGTCCACCACCGTAGCTGCAGACCTTCAGGTCTGCCCTTGGGACTGCTCTGTTGGCAGGG
>CAYUKJ010000242.1:0-847 GCA_964445245.1 uncultured Methanosarcinales archaeon
GAACATCTCATAGCGCAGCTTCAGGAAGAACTCCATCGCCGGGCCTTCGGTGTTCGTCAGCAGGGCTGTCCTGTACCCGTTCGCGTGCAGCCGCCCCGCGAATTCGAAAACGTCACGGCGAGGGGAATAGACCGCCCGGAACGCCTCAGCCCAGAACGAGGGCATCTGCGGCAGCGACCGGCCGAGCTCCCCGCACACCCGTTGCCAGAACGTCGCCTCGGGAATCCGCCCTCTCTGGAATCCCTCCGCATGCCTGTTGTGCGCCCGCCTGTAATCCTCCGCCGAAACCGCCAGCGCCCGGGCACAACAGTCCATCAGCGACGACGTCGGATTATCGATCAGCACGCCGCCCCAGTCGAACAGAACCGCCTCTATGTCCTGCACCGGCGCTCCTTATTCACAACGGCCCGTAAACTACGAATCAGGACGATACAGCCGCGGCGCAGTCCATTCAACCATTTTCCTGCTCAGGAATACGCTCAGGTCGGTGATGACTTCAGGGCAGTAAAGACGGGTGGCAGCGGCAAGACCGAAGGCCTTGGCGATGGCGAATGGGCAAGCCATCGCCAAGCTGCGCTTGACGATGCCACCCGTCGTCACTTTCTCTGGAACGCCCCGGTTTGAGACTCTCAGGGGACGGTCACGTCTTCCGCCGGGAAATCCTGCAGGTTCTGAATGACCTCCTCCAGGTAAATCGGGCTCGATGGCGCCCAGAGGCCGAAGTCGTCAGGCTCTCCCGTGCGCCAGGGCGTCATCGCTCGGATCATCTTTTCCGCAGTATCGCGCAGCGGCTTTTCCTTCGGGGCCGTCGCGTCGCGATAGATCTCGCCGAGCGTGCGGAATGTCT
>CAYUKJ010000242.1:857-1601 GCA_964445245.1 uncultured Methanosarcinales archaeon
TCCATTCGGCCATGTTTCGATTCAACTGCGAAGCCTCGTCCGCAAGGACGCGACCATCGGCGATGGCATCCGCGTACGCGGCGATGTACGACCCGCCGCTGCGCACAGCGTCATCGAGACGAGTCACGATCGCCTCAGAATCGCATCCCGCGAGGAGGCTCAGGTCAGCGGAATCCGCAAGCGATTGCCAGCGCGCCAGGAGATCGTCCAGCCCCTCGATGCAGGCGCCGACGGCGCTCGGGAGCGTGTCGCCGTAGCCTCCGAGGTCCTGCGCCAGCGCGGATGTCCGTACGATGGCTTCCCAGGCACGCTTCCGGTTGGCCCTCAGGTTGAACAGGTCGCGGATGTCCTGCGCGCGGGCATAGCTCTCCAGCGCCTGGTGAATACTGAGGTGATCGTGGAACCTGCGCAGCAGGCTCCTGGAGATGCTCGAGCAGTCGTAGGAAACATAGATGTCCGCCACGTCCCAGGCCGTCGTGACGGCATTGACCTCAACGGGCAGCCAGCACACGGGTCCTTCGGACTCGCCCAGGAGATCCACGATGGCTTTGCCCGCAAAGCTCTGGTGCAGGTCGCCCCGGAACGGCTTGTAGAAGCCGCTGTCTCCTATCCTCACCAGCGGATTGCCCGAGAGCGTGGTGCCATAGACATTGACGGCGACTCTCGTGATGTCCCTGATCCCCGCTTTGGGCAGGAGAATCGGGAACAGGTATATCGCATCACACACCCCTTTCCGCTCGCCGA
>CAYUKJ010000243.1:0-1595 GCA_964445245.1 uncultured Methanosarcinales archaeon
CCTACGAAAGCCTCGTGGCCCTCGGTTCCATGATGGGTTCGGGCGGCATGATCGTCATGGACGAGGACGACTGCGTCGTCGACGTCTCCAAGTTCTACATGGCATTCTGCGTGGACGAATCCTGCGGAAAGTGCGCCCCCTGCCGCATCGGCACCAACCAGATGCACGCCCTCCTCGACAAGATATCCAAGGGTACGGGCGAGGAAGCGGACCTCGACAAGCTGGACAGGATAGGGAAGGCCATGACGAAGGCTTCCCTCTGCCTTCTCGGAGGCTCGGCCGCCAACCCCACGATGTCGACCATCCGGCATTTCAGGGATGAATACCTCGAGCACATCAGGGACCATAAATGCCGGGCCGGAAAATGCAAGGAACTCGTCATCTACGAGATCAACCCGGAGAAGTGCATAGGCTGCGGGCTCTGCGCGCGCAAATGTCCCGTGCCCTGCATCGCCGGCGAGAAGAAACAGCCTCACGTCATAGATTTCTCGCGCTGCCTGAAATGCGGCGAGTGTTTCAAAGCCTGCAAATTCGGCGCAGTGGTCAAGCGCTAAGGACGGGGAGATACAACAATGATCAATTGCAAGATAAATGGAATAGCGGTTCAGGTCGCCGAGGGAGCCACCGTGCTCGACGCGGCCAGGAAGGCCAACGTCAAGATACCCACGCTCTGCTACAACCCCGATCTCTCGCCCTGGGCGGCATGCGGGATATGCGTCGTCAAGGTCGAAGGCAGCAACAAGATGCTCAGGTCCTGCTGCACCCCCGTCGCCGAGAACATGAGCGTCGTCACCAACGACGCCGAACTCGTCTCGATAAGGAAGACGGTCATAGAGCTCATCCTCTCGACGCATCCGGACGACTGCCTCGCCTGTCCCCGGAACCAGGACTGCGAGCTGCAGACCCTGGCCCAGGAGTTCGGCATCCGCCAGCAGTCCTTCCCCAAACGTCTGCGCGACCTCCCCGTCGACGACACCACGGGATCGATCATCCTCAATCCTGACAAGTGCATACGCTGCGGACGCTGCGTCACGTTCTGCCAGCAGATGCAGAATGTCTGGGCCATCGAGTTCCTGGGACGCGGCGAATCGACGAGAATCGCTCCGGCCGCCGACGTCAAGCTGGGTGAAAGCCCCTGCATCAGGTGCGGCCAGTGCTCGGCCCACTGCCCCGTGGGCGCCATCTACGAGAACGACCAGACCCAGATGGTCTGGGACGCCCTCATGAAGACGGGCCCCGACGCGAAAACCTGCGTCGTCCAGATAGCCCCGGCCGTCCGCGTCGCCCTCGGCGAGGCCTTCGGACTCCCCCCGGGGACCGACCTCACCAAGAAAATCTACACGGCTTTCAAGCGGATGGGATTCGACGCCGTCTTCGACACGAACTTCGCGGCCGACCTCACCATCATGGAAGAGGGTACGGAATTCGTGAAGCGCCTGACGGCCGCCCTCAAGAACGGCCTCGCCGCGGCGACGAAAGAGAAGTCCATGCCCCTCATCACTTCCTGCTGCCCGGCCTGGGTCGACTACATGGAGAAATACTACCCGGACATGGTGCCTAACTTCTCCACGGCCAAGAGCCCCCAGCAGATGATG
>CAYUKJ010000244.1:0-1575 GCA_964445245.1 uncultured Methanosarcinales archaeon
GCCCCGCAGCGCGAGCACCTCGGACCGAGCCAGCGAGCCCGCCTCATAACGACTTTGGGGTTGTGCTGCACGCGCATCATGCCGACCCCGGGCCGCGAGGTGCAAGCCGAGTGGCCCGGGACCCAGACGCCTACCGTGCAGTACGAACCCCTGGTTATGAGGGCGGGCGAACGCACCATCGTTCTCCCCGAGCGGCGCCAGCAGGATAGAGGATTGGCGTGAGGGCCCTCGGAATTGCGTCGCCGCTGGATCGCCCAAGGGCCCTCTGACTCCAGCCTCTGAGGGGCCAAGCGCGTTGGGCCACGGGCAAGCGACGGTTTCGGATCGACGGCTGGAAGAGGGCCCCCCAAAGAGGCGATGCCGCCGGATAACCGCGGGCCCTCCAACATCGACCGCCGCCGGGGACCTGCCTGTCGCTGGCTCGCGCCAACCCTGCGGCTCCCTCTTCGGGGGGTGGGGCTGGGCTCTCTTCCTTTTCCAAGATGGGCCGACAGCCCTGAAGCGCGAGTACCTCGGACGGAGCCAGCGAGCCCGCCTCATAACGACTTTGGCGTTCTACTGCGGGTGCACAATACCTACCCAGATCGCGAGCCGCCAGGCGAGTGATCTGGACCCTCGCGCCTTACCCGCTGTAGCAACGCCTGGTTAGACCGCGTCGCCCCGAAATTCATCGAAGAACGACTCTGTGACGTCATAGGTCGTGCGAGGACTGAGGCCCAGCTCCAGCTGCTCAAAGAGCTGCACCAGCTTGTCGCCGTCGACCAACTCAATCGGGGGTACGCCGTCTCGGACTGCCTCGCGCTTGGCGTCCGCGGTGAAGGAGCCCGTTGTAAGGATGATGCCCTTGTCCGCGCGACCCATCATCGCACCGCGGAAGTCTCGCACGGTGGAGGCCCCGACGGAGCCCACGTAGCGCTTGCATTGGAAGAGGACCTTGAAGCTGACGAAGGGGTTGAGTTCGAGAATGCCAATTCCGTCGATTCCGCCATCACCGGTTCGGCCGGTCACCGTCACCTGTTCGAACCCGGCTTCCCGCAGGAGGCGCTGGCAAAGGCGCTCGAACCCAGGCGCTGGCAGGTCCTGGAGCAGCGCGAGAAGGCGGGAGCGGTGGTCACTTCCGGCCTCGTCGGGAGGGCTGACGTCAGGCGTCTCCGCAACGGTCTCCGTCTCATTGCCGGGGCGACTGCCCCACTCCGCGATGACGCCCCTGACCAGGCCTGCCACCTCGGGTTCCGAGAGGAAAGTGGTCTGGCGCCCCTTTTCGGTCAGGGCCCAGACGCCGCGTCGTGAGGAGTCGATGTAGCCGCCTCGGACGAGGTAGTAGCGGGCCCAGCCAACCTGATTCTCAAAGCGGGAGGAGCCGCTTTCCAGTCTCTCCTCGAGGATCTGGTCTGGGAGGCCGAGGTGCTCGGCAACCGCAGCGCGAGCCTCTGCGGAGCGCGCCGATCCGCCGAGGCTCTTGAGGACCGCCAGGAGCGGGTTGATGTACTGAGCAAACTGCGAGCCGACGGTCATACTGCGAGCCTCGATGAGGACGCGGTCTAACGACTTGGGGTTGTGCTGCACGTGCATCAT
>CAYUKJ010000245.1:0-1573 GCA_964445245.1 uncultured Methanosarcinales archaeon
ATCCAGCGGTCGGCCAGCCGCCCGGTCAGGTCCACCTTATTGGGGCTCCAGTCCGCGGCCGTCACCAGGCTCATCCGGTTCGGGGCGTCCGGGGGCAATTCATCGTGGAAGGCGGCATTCCAGGCCTCAGCGGAGTCGAAGAAGCAGGCGGGCGAGAGCATCCGCTGCGCCGCCCGGCTGAGGACCTGGGCGCGCTTGGGGCCAAGAATTTGGCGGTACTGCGCGTCGAGGACGGGCTTGGCCTCCGCGACCTCGCGCGCCAGGCCCTCCAGCCCCCCGTGATAGGCGATTGCCATGGCGAAAAGAAGTGGAATGCCGTATAATTAGCTTTCCGTCCGTTGGGCTTTGGTGAAAATGCGCTTTATCTGCCTGCCTCGGGACTATTGCCCGACTCGGGGCGATTCTGCATTCCCGCAAGCCAGTTCGTCAGGTCTGCGGCTCCAGCGCGGGGCTCTCGTTGGGCGCTGGGACCGGTTTGACCTCCTGGCTTGTGAGCGCCTTGTGCATCTCCTCCATGAGCCAGCCCAGATGGATGCGGTTGATGAAGTCGAACTGGCTGCGGTCCACCGTCAGGATGGGGCCGGAATGGTAGCCGTAGTTGGTGACGCGCCGCCCGAACTGCTGGTATTCCTGGTGCAGCTCTTGGATATCCTGGTATGTCCAGCCCCCCTCCACTTCCATGGCGCGGCTGCGGTGCTGGATCTGGCTCCAGGCAAGCTCAGGGGCGCCCTGGATGTGGATGATGAGGTCGGCCTCGGGCAGCCCGCTGCTCAGCGCCCGGAATTTGACGGCGAGGTGGTCGAATTGGGATTCGGTGAGGTAGCCCTGGCGTTTGAAGACGGGGCAGAACGTCAGGACGTCCTCGGCCATCGAGCGGTCCTTGATGTAGGAGCCGCCGCTTTTCCCTTTGCGTCGAAGATCCGCGCGCATCGCAAACAACTGCTCCTGCAGCGCGAAGCAGTGCGCGGGCTTGTCCGCAAGGAACGCCTCGAGCAGTGGGTTTTCCTCGGGCGCCTCGTAGAGTGTGGGCACGTCCAGGTCCTCGGAGAGGATGTTGGCCAGCGTCGTCTTGCCCAGGCCGATGTTGCCTGCTATCGCGATCAGGCGGGGGTGCTCGTGGAGGTACGCGGATAGCCTGCGCTGGGCCTTGATGGCGCGCCGCGTCGCGTCGGGGGTGGGCATCGTCACCCATTCGCCAAAGCCGGGGATGAGCGACCGGATGTGCTTGAAGCGGGGAACCTCGTCGGCGATCCGGCTGATCGTGTCCTCCAGGTAATCGGTCGTGTCCATGTCGCGGTTGGCGTCAATCGTGATGACGGGGCACTTGTCATAGCGGTCCAGCCACTCCTCGTAGAGCCCCTGGAGGTCTTTTAGGTAGGCGCGCGAGATATTCTTCTCGGACTCGCGGCCGCGCTTCTGGATGCGGGCCATCAGGGTGTCGAGGTCAGCCCGAAAGTACACGATGACATCAGGCGCCGGGATCTGCGCGGTGAGGTGCCGAAAATGCCCCTCGTAGATCTCGAATTCCTCGTCGCTCATGTTCTCGTTCTTGAGCTGGGCCTTGCCGAAGATA
>CAYUKJ010000246.1:0-1571 GCA_964445245.1 uncultured Methanosarcinales archaeon
CTATATGTAAGATCAGCTAGGATTTATATGAGACATTCCTTCTTGCTTCAGGCAAGAGGATTGTGAGGCCTCTCTTTTGGGAATCCAGCCCTCCTTCCTAGCCAGTAAGAACGCGGCCCGCAATAGGATGCGGGCAATCCGCTGTCGCCTCTGCGCCATCGTCAGATAATCGGTCTGTCCCATAGGGTAGTTAGGGGCCGATGCCCGCCTCAAATATGTTAATAGTGTCCCACAGTCGTACACGCCGTCATGAAACCGCGAAGCTGAGCGAGACGTCTTGAACCACACATCGACCATCAAGGTCGAGCAGCTTCTCCCAGTATTTACGCCAGCGCTTCGGGTCGTAGATTCTCGTCAGTAGTACCCTCGCCACGGCGAGCACACCCTTCTCCTTCCACGCCGCGCCGATCTTCTTGATGCGTCGTCCCATCTCGCGCATGACACGCTCCAGCAGACTGATCGCCTGGCGTGGCAGGTGCCATTGGCAACGCTGGATGTCCTCGGCCAAGTTGCCCAGCACCTCCTGGCCAGGTTCACCGTCGATGACAACGACGGGCGGTTGGATGTCTTTGGGCTTCTCAGCCAGGATCTCCTTGTTGATATCTTCCCAGCTCTTGTCCGCCCACGCGCCAAGTGGCACCAGCCGGCCCTTCCTCACGCCCATCACCAGCCGCAGCTCGCCGCGCATCGATTCGGCGCCCTGGCGCTTGTAGCCCGTCCCGTCGGCCATCACCCCGTAAACGACTTCCACGTCGCCGCGCTGCTCAATGAAGGCTCCTGTAAGGCGTCCCAGTCGCCTGCGGCCATCCAGCGCTGCGCCGTGCTGTGCGGAACGTCCACCTGTGCCAGTGCCGCCATGCGTCCGTCGCCCTTTCGGTAGCTCATGTCCGTCACCGTCTCGGCCATCATGTGCTTGAGCCCGATCGTCGGCCGCGACCGCGCCGCCACTTTCAGCAACGGCCCCAAGACGCGAAAGCGCTTTCCGCAGACGCCGCAGACCACCTGGTAGGTCTCGACGCTCAACGCCCCTATTTCCGTCCTCAAATTCCGACGTTCCCGTCTGCCTCCGCCGCGATAGCCGCCGCCCATGCACATCTGCCCTTTGCAGCGATGGTTCCCTGCGCAACCTTGACGGTCACCTCGCGCCCCCATTTCCCGACGGCATGAAGAACCTCGTTGATGCTTACTTCCCCGTCTTGTAGACTAACAACAGCTTCCAGCCGCACGCGTATTTCCATTTCGGCCCACCTCTCCTCTTGCAGGGTTTGGTGGGCCCCATTCTATCCAACTTCACGGCCACGGCTCCGCCCCCTACGGGGGCGGTTGCGCTCGCTAAAGACCGCGAGCGCTCGTCAAAACGACTTCATGTGCCCCAGAAGTATTTAGACGGGAACAAATTTTGTGTCGAAAAAACCATCAGAAAATGCCTGGACGTGCTCCCCACCCTCGAAAATACCCCCCTCGGAGGCCGTTTACGGTTCCTCCGGAAGCGCCAGGGCCTGACCCAGGCCGGCCTCTCCCGGCTCACCGGGATCAGCCCGGCCACCATATGCAAACTGGAGCGCGGCGGC
>CAYUKJ010000247.1:0-1570 GCA_964445245.1 uncultured Methanosarcinales archaeon
CAACTCCCCACGAGCCTTTCATCCCTCCGCGTCCTCCTCCCAAGCGATTGCTCCCGTCAACGCCATTAGCAATAATAGGGCCGAACAGGATTGGGACAGGTCCAATCCTGTTCGGCACGATATTTGCGCATTTCTACGGACCCCGCGAAAGGGGTATTGCGCGGCGCGGGGCAACGCGCATAATCATGGCATGGCCGGCAGGAAGCGCGAAGAAATCACCGAAAGACAAATCACGGGCTTGAAGTACTTCGACAAGCTCGTGCCGTTGCTCCAGCGCCTGCGTGACGTGGGGTGCCGACGCGACAAGGCGGGCAACCGACAACTGCACTTCGACGAGTATTGCCTTCTGTTGCTCCTGGCCATGTTCAACCCCATCGCGCGGTCGATGCGGGCGTTGCAGCAGGCCAGCGGGCTGCGCAAGGTGCAGCGGAAGTTGGGGGTCCGGCGCTACTCGCTGGGTTCGCTCAGCGAGGCCACGGAGGTCTTCGACCCGGAGAAGCTGCGAGAGATCGTGGTGGAGATGGGCAAGGATCTTCAGCCGGTGGCCCGCGATCCCCGGCTCAAGGACGTCCGGCATGCGGTGACCTTGGTCGACGGCTCGCTGTTGAAAGGGCTGCCGGTCCTGATGCAGGCGGCGCTGGAGGATTCGCGCGGGGCGAAGACCCGGGGCAAGTGCCGCTGGCACACGCAGTTCGACCTGGAGCGTTGGGTGCCGGTGCGGATTGACGTGACCGAGGGCGTGGCCAAGGGCGAATCGGACGAGCGGGCGGTGTTGGCCAGGGCCCTGGAAAAGGGGCGTTGCTACGTCGACGACCGCGGCTACGAGAAGTTCGCGCTGTTTAACGCGATCGCAAGTGCCGACAGCAGCTACGTTTGCCGCTTGCGGGACAACAGTGCTTACCGGGTGATCGAAGAGCGACCCCTTTGCCAGGAGGATCGCGAGGCGAACGTCCTGCTGGACGCCATCGTCGAATTCGGCGACGCCTCGAAGGCCGACTCGCGGCCGAACCACCCCATCCGCCTCGTGGCTGTCAAAACCACGCCGCATCCCAAGCGGGGCAAAACCGGCGGCGGATCGGCCGGACCGGCAAGCGCCGAGTCGCTCCTGATCGCGACCAATCTGCTCGACCTGCCCGCCTGGATCATCGCCCTTCTGTACCGATACCGCTGGACGATCGAAATCTTCTTCCGGTTCCTGAAGCACGTCTTGGGCTGCCGACACCTGTACAGCCACGACACGGCGGGCATCCAAATCCAGGCGTACTGTGCGATCATCGCCTGCATGCTCATCAGCTTGTGGACCGGCCGCAAGCCCACGCAACGCACCTACGAGATGATCTGCTACTACTTCCTCGGCTTGGCGGAGGAGGACGAACTGCTGGCGCACCTGGCGAAGCTCCAACGCCACGAGGAATCGCAAAAAATCTGACCCGTCGCGCAGGGTGGACGCTCGTCTCCGCCGTGACGCTGCCCGATACCATGCGCCGAATAAACCGAGCGATTCCGCCACCCCTGCAACTCCCCACGAGCCTTTCATCCCTCCGCGTCCTCCTCCCAAGCGATTGCTCCC
>CAYUKJ010000248.1:0-1545 GCA_964445245.1 uncultured Methanosarcinales archaeon
GCATTCTTCCGGGAGCCATCCCCGTAAGGGGCAACCCCCTGGCTCCGGCGCAAGAAGCACTATCACAGCTCGCCCCTAAGGCCACAAAAGCACATTTTCATCGCGGCCCTTCCGACTATCTCTTCTTGCCGAAGAGTCTCGAGAAAAAGCCCCCGCCCTTGGATTCAACGGCCTTCTCTTTTGAGGCAATGCTGACAGGCGCTGCCCGAGAGACCGGTGCGCCGGATTCGAGGGGCGTGCCCCGCCCTTCCGCGAACTCGACGCGCTTTTTTGCCAGCGCCTTGAGGGCCGCGTGGTCTTGAGCCGTCGCCTCGGCGAACGAGATGCCGACATTGTCGCCAACGACTGCCTGAGGAACCTCCGCATGGTGCATCTCGATGCGCTTGACGGTGAAGGATTTCCCGCCGGCGTTAAGCGTCATGCCGGGCCGCAGCGTCCCGGCCTCGACTTTCCCTACGGGAACAGTCCCCACGCCGGTGATGTTGAAGACCGCATCGATGTGCACGGTGGCCGCCATAGGGGCTTTCCTGGCTCACCCCCTATTTATAGTTTGCGACCCGGATAGCTTTGGTGAAAATGTGGGCTGCTGGGCTTACGGGCGAGCCGTGTCCTGTTGCATTTGCGCTGCAGCCAGGGGGTTGGCACAGAAACGCCCGAGGCGTTTCTGGCGCCCAGAAACCCTCTTGGGTTTCTGAGGCTCCCTTACGGGGTGGTCGCGCCAATGCCTGCGGCTGGCGCCTGCCGAGCAGGCCGCAAAAGCCGAGCAACGCGAGATTTTCACCAAAGCCGCCGTATTCGCTCAAAGCCCCAACCACACCAGATACGCATCTCCAAACAATAGCGTGGCCAGGAAGGCCAGAAGGAACGTGGGCACAAACGGGATGCCCTCCTTGATGAGGACCTTTGAGATTCTCCTTTGCCGCTTCAGCTTCTTGAGGAGGGCGATCTGATCCAGGGACAGGCCGAGGTCCTTGGGGCCGCAAATGTACTTGCCGCCGACGATGACGTCGCTGACGGCCCAGTCGCCTTCCGTCAGCTTTCCGACGGGGATCCACTTCTGCATGGCGGCCCCCTCAATCGAGCGCACCGCGACCCATAGGTAGAACATCAGGAAGACCGCGCCTGCGGCAAGCAGGGGGACGAACCGGAATTGGCCGCCGACCGCCACGGTCAGGACGATGCCGGCCAGGGCGGCCAGGCGCACCGTCGAGCGGGCCTTGCGGTACACGGGAAGGGCGATGAGGCGCGCGAATTCCAGCCGGAACGGCCTCCAGGTCCGGACGGCCAGCGCCAGCGTCCAGGCCAGGCCGTAGAGCGCCCCGACAAGGAGGCTGTAGACGAGGAAGCTGGCCAATTCTGGGAAGGCGAAGGGCAAAAGGGGCAGGCCGAACAGCGCCCCCAATCCGATGAGCAGCTTGGCGTCCCCGCCCCCCCACTGCCCCCCATAGAACATCGCAAGGGCGAGCAGCCAGCAGATGCCTGCGCCGGCCAGGCCCGCGGCTAAGATCCAAATATCCCCGAAAGCGAGCGCGCGAATCGTGTGCG
>CAYUKJ010000249.1:0-1005 GCA_964445245.1 uncultured Methanosarcinales archaeon
GCTGGCAGTCAGCGACGTCATCAAAGAATTGGCAAGGCGTTGACCGGGCGCGTCACTTGCGCCCGGCGCAGCGTTCGAAGTGCGCCGTAAGGAACGGTCTCTCGACGGGCTATCGTGTGACCTCGAAGCTTTGGACCTGCGCGAGGAGCTTGCGGGCCTTCCGGCTCTTCGTGAAGTGACGCCTGACGGGGGCCAGCAGCTCGTTGAGGCGGTCGGCGGCCGCCCCCTTGAGGTCTTCTGGGTGGAGCTGCCCCTTGGCGTAGGCTTCCTCAAGCTCCTTGTAGCTGGCAAAGGACAGCGGCCCACCGAATTTTTCCGGGCGGGGGATGTCGAGGCGCGGAAACCGCTCGAAGAGGATGTGCCTGGCGTAGTCCAGGATCGGGTTCTCCTCGACCTGCTTGGGGGGGCAGTAGGCCTTCATGATCTTCCGCCTCACCTCGTCCGGGGGGTCCGTCATGAAGATGGCGGAGTCGGGGTTGGACTTGGACATCTTCATTGCGATCGCGCGCTCTACGGGATCTGTCTCGGTGGGCGGTGGCTCCTGGAGGCCCATGAGCATGTGGTGCGACACGACGACTGGCTTCCAGTAGCCGAGCTTGGGCCCGATCTCACGCGCGAGGATGTTGACCTTGCGCTGGTCCATGCCCAGCTGCGTGATGTCGGCCTTCAGGTGGAAGATGTCGGCGCACTGCATCACAGGATATAGGACCTGGCTTGTCTGCTGCATCTCGCCTTCGGTGCGCCCCAGGATCTGGCCGCAGCGCAGCATCCGCTGGACCGTCGTGTTGCGCGCGATCTCCATGACCGTCTTCCAATATTCGTGGTCCTTGACGACGTCGCTGGTCCACACGAACTTGACACCTTTAGTGTCGAGTCCGCAGGCCTTCCAGACCTCGATCATGTACTCGCCGCAGGCATGGATCTTCTTGAGGTCGCCGCCCAGTTTGTTGTTGGCCCAGGCGAACCAGTCGGCGACGTACATCTTAAAGACGCACCCGGCCTTCG
>CAYUKJ010000249.1:1015-1540 GCA_964445245.1 uncultured Methanosarcinales archaeon
CTTCGTCATCTTGTTGATGTTGATGGCCCTAAGCAGCCCCTGGGCGATGTGGACGCTGCCGCTGGGCTCAAAGCCGTCGTAGGCGACGGGGTGGTCCTTCTTCTCAAGAAGCTCCTTGAGATCCTCTTCCGTGACGATTTCCTCGCCGACTTCCTTGATGAAGGCGAGGCGCGATGCGACGTCCATGGCGGCAGCCCAGCCAGCCACCCTTTTTAAACGTTCTGTTGGGTTGGGCGAAAACCCTCCGGCTTGGAGGAAACTTCGGGAGGGTCATCTGCTCGCCGAGTTTGAAGAAAGTCTCTGGTGTGCCGCCGCCCTGCTCGCCGTCGAGACTTTGTCGCGCGGGGCACCCATCCCCGTAGGGGGCGTCCCCCTGGCTGCAGCGCCCGATAAAAGGCGTCACGGCTCGCCCTTAAGTTGAGCACGGCCGGCGGCCGTGCGATGCTCAGGAGCCCCAAAGGCTCCTGTTGGGCGGCGGCACAAGACTTTTTCTACTAACCCCTGCTCGCCGAAATCTATAAATAC
>CAYUKJ010000250.1:0-861 GCA_964445245.1 uncultured Methanosarcinales archaeon
GGCACTAAGCGCCGCTGAGTGGGCAGGCCGAGCGTCCCGGCCGAAAGAAGCTTGGCTAGCGCGTGCTCGTCCACCTTGGGAGAGAGGCCAAGGAGGGCTTCCTGCGCCGGCACGTCTGCGGCGCCCACAGCGCGCTCGACCGCCGGCGGGATTTTCGGGCTCGACGCCAGGACAGCCTTCCGCAGCCCGACGCGGGGCCCAAAGGGCGCGGCGGCCGCTTCAAGGGAGAGATCCTGCTGCGGCGTCTTGTCCAGCGTGACTTCGACGTCGACGGGCCGGGCGGCCATCGCGATGTCCTGCGAAAGCTCGGCGAAGCGGTCGCGCAGGCGGGAGCTGAAGCTTTGGACATGCGCGGGAAAGGCGCTGTTGATGAGCGCGCTGCGCAGTTCCAGGATGGCGGAGATGGGAGTCTTGGCCTGGGCCCAGGCGCGCGGGGCGTCGTGGAAGCCCGTGACGCCCTCGTTGCCGAGGATGCCGACAAAGACGCGCGGGTAGCCGTAGCGGCCCACGAAGATTGAGGGGGCCGCGCCGAAGTAGCTGTCTTTTGCCGCCAGATTGAACCGGGTGCGGAAGGCCTTCGCCGCAAAATATGGGCAGTCGGCCTCCGCGCAGCGTGAGGGGCTGTTGCGCTCGCACTTGGGGCAGATGTCCATGGCCGCGAATAAGGGCGGCAGGCTATAAAAGGCTTTAGGGGCCTGTCATGCCCTTCTTCGGCCAAAATTGATAATAATAATATTTAAATAGAACGAGATTCCTGGCTTAAAAATCGGTCGTCGGAGGACTTTAAATGCGCTACCGGTACCAGGCCCTCTTAAAGGAAATCGGTGAGAAGGGCCAGGCCCTGCTGGAGACCAAGACCGT
>CAYUKJ010000250.1:871-1540 GCA_964445245.1 uncultured Methanosarcinales archaeon
GGTGGCGTGGGAAGCGTCCTGGCGGACCTGCTGGCCAGAAACGGGATCGGCCTGCGCCTCATCGACAAGGACCGCGTCTACGAGGAGGACATGGCGCGCCAGGCCCTGTATCTCCACGAGCAGGTCCAGAAGTTCAAGGCCAAGGAGGCAAAGAAATGCCTGGAGGACATCAACCCCCAGGTCAAGGTCCGCACGTTCCACGAGGAGCTGGTCCCCCACAACGTGTACCTCATCGAGGCCGACGCCGTCGTGGACTGCTCCAACGACGCCAAGACCAACGAGCTCATCGACGGCTTCTGCAAGAAGCTCCCGCTGCTGGTCTGCCGCTACGCTGGCACGGAAGGCCTCATCTACCGGAAGACCAAGGGCCATTCGTTCGCCACCCTCAAGGCGGCGCTCGCCAAATACGACACGATCCAGTCCAAGGGCGTCCTGTCCAGCGCCTCGCATTTCGGGGCGGCCCTCCTGTATACCGAGGTCCTCAAAGTCCTCCTCGGCAAGCCGGACGCGCTGACAGGCCTTCTGACATTCGACGCGTGGAAGGGCACGATCAGAGTCAGGAAATAGAGTCCAAACCCCGCGGACACTAGGACTCTCGGGCGGATTCCTTCTTCGGTTCTGGACCGGCTCTGTCCGGAATGTGCTTGTGCAGCCTTAAGGGCGAGGCAT
>CAYUKJ010000251.1:0-1530 GCA_964445245.1 uncultured Methanosarcinales archaeon
TGGCGACCTGCGCGATCTTCTGCTTGTCCTTGATCTCGACGCTTTGGGACTTGATGTAGTCGACGACCTTGCGGACGGCGGCGTCGATGCCGCGCTTGACCTCGATGGGGTTGGCTCCGACGGTCACGTTCTTGAGGCCCTCGCGGACGATGGCCTGCGCGAGCAGCGTGGCCGTGGTCGTGCCGTCGCCGGCGACGTCCGAGGTCTTGGTGGCGACCTCCTTCATGAGCTGCGCCCCCATGTTCTCGAAGGGGTCCTCCAGCTCGATCTCCTTGGCGATCGTGACGCCGTCGTTGGTGATCGTGGGGCTGCCGAAGCCCTTGTCGAGGACGACGTTGCGGCCCCGGGGGCCCAGCGTGATTTTCACGGTGTCCGCGACCTTGTTGACGCCCGCGACAAGCTTCGCGCGGGCCAATTCATCGAAGAGGATCTGTTTTGCCATAGTGGTTCACCTTGCTAGTCGATCTTGGCCAGGACGTCCTTGGCCTGGAGGATGAGGTGCTTTTCGCCGTCGATCTTGATCTCGGTGCCCCCGAACTTCTCGTAGATGACGGTGTCGCCGGGCTTGACGGCCGGCATCTCCTTTCCCTCGCCGACGGCGATGACCTTGCCGCGGTAGGTGCTTTCCTTGGCGGTGTCGGGGATGATGATGCCCGCCTTGGTCTTTTCTTCGGCCTCGATCGGCTTGACGAGGATGCGCTCCTTGAGGGGCGTTACTTTCATGGCTCCACCTCCGGTGAGTTCCATTCGACGAATCAGCCGGCCTTTAAAAGGATTTCTATTTTTGTAAACATATTGCATTTATCATTAAAGCCTGAAGGTAACATCTAAAACAACAATGTTTAAAAAGAATCTCGTCTCCCATCCAAAGATGCCCCAGGAAATCCTCATCCGACGCATCGAAATCCCGGAAGCCGGGACTGTCGAGGCGGACATCGACTGGTTGGCCAGGAGCTTGGGCTTCGCCAGCCCGCGCGACCGCGAGGAGACTGCCCTCAAGGTCTTCCACCTGATCGTGGAGGGGGCCGTCCACCGCTCGGGATTGACTAGCGAGCAATTAGCAGCCGAGCTGGACTTGACGCGCGCCGCCGTCCTCCACCACATCAAGAACTACATCGCCGCCGGGCTCATCCGGCAGGACCGCACCTTGTACACGTTGCGGACGCGCTCGCTGGTGCGCACCCTTGAGGAGGTGGAGCTGGACACGCAGCGGATCTTTTCTGACCTGAAGAAGATAGCCAAGGAAGTGGACGAGCGGCTGGGCTTGGTGGCGCGCTAACCACTCGCCTTCGGCTCCCCAGGCAGAACATTTAAATAAGAGCATGTGCTGGGACGCCTCATGACCTTTGATCGCACAGATTTTCTGCAGCATGTGCGGCTTGGGGACACAGTCAACATCGAGTACGAGCGGAATGCGCTGACGCACGAAATCGCGAGGAGCGAGGGGATAGTCAATGCCCTCACGCCGTCCCGCATCAGCCTGGTGGGCGAGAAGTACGGCCCGTTCAAACAAGTTCCGGAAACGTCGAT
>CAYUKJ010000252.1:0-1530 GCA_964445245.1 uncultured Methanosarcinales archaeon
CGCCTACGCCTACCCCCACCCCATGCCCGGACAACGACGGCGATACCCTCTGTGACGACGTTGACCCCGACGCCGACAACGACTGGATGCTGGACACGGGCACCAACCCTGCCCTGGGCATCCCCGGTGAGGATGTGGGCTGCGGCTCCGGGCCCACCAACCCGCTCAAGGCGGACACTGATGACGACACGGTTGTGGACGGTGCGGAGTGCCTGCTGGGCTCTGACCCAAACGGCTCGGCCAGCAAGCCGCCCGCTGTGCCGCCGGGCGACGGCGACGGAGACGGCCTGCCCGCAAGCGTGGAGGCCCTCTTCGGGACCAGCGACGCGAACCCAGACACCGATGGCGACGGGACTCTTGACGGGACAGAGGTGAAGGGCTGGGCCGCGTCACCGTCGAGCACGGACACGGACGGCGATAGCGGCGGCAACGACGGCTGTAGGGATGACAAGGAGATCGCTAGCGTCAACGACGACGAGCAAGCCAACATCCTTGATGTTGTCCTTGTTGCCAAAATGGCCACCGGCTTGCTACCGCCTCACCCCGCTCTGGACATCAACAAGGACGGGGCCTACAACATCCTGGACGTGGTGCTGGCCGCCAAGAACTCCAATCTTGTGGAGCCACACAGCCCGTGCCCGTAGGCCCCAGGGGCCTGGGCACCCCTACCAGCGGCGGCCTTATGGCGATCGACGAAACAAACTGATCCTGCGGATTGAAATCCGCAGCTTCCCCCGAAGCTGAGGGTTTCAACCCTCAGAGGTGAATCTGATTAGTCGAACGCCTGGAGGCCGCCGCTGGTCTTTGCTTGGGCGTCCTGAGAGCAACGGCAGAGGCCCCGAGACGGGGCCTCCCTTGTATGCCTGCCGCGGGTGGTTGGGGCTACGCGGCGACCCGGTAGAGAAGCACCGGTATCCGCGCTTCCCTCACCACGGCGTCGGCAACACTCCCGAAGACCAGCCTGCCCAGGTTGCGACGGGAGCGCGTAGCCATAGCAATGATATCGCAGCCGAACTCGTCGGCCTCGTTGAGGATCTCTCTCACGGGGTCGCCGACGCGCACTTGAACGGAAGTGGCGATGTTGTGCTCCTCGAATCGTGGGGCGATGGTGCGCAGATACTCCTCGGCCTGGTACACCTCACCCTCCACCAGCTTCCCGACGCTGCCGCCCGGGACGATGGCGCCCCTCTCTCCGCTGCGAGTATCGACGACGTCCAGCACCCTCACGGTGCAGCCGAAGCCCAGCGCTATCTGAACCGCGAGCGGCACAATCGAGGCCGAACGCCGTGTGCCGTCCAGCGGCACTAGCAGTCGCTTGAACACTGGCCCCCTCCTGTTGCGCGTGACAGTCTCTGTATATTTCTCGGCACGTATGGGCCAAGACTTGAGAGGGCTACACCGCGCCCCGAAGCTGACACGTCGGCATTCGAGCGCTGCGCAGGGGGCCGCAGACCGTCAATCTGCCGCGGTTTGGCGCCCTAGCGCAGCTTCTCGGCGAGGCGGCGGAAGCGCAGCGCGGCCTCCCCGTCG
>CAYUKJ010000253.1:0-1527 GCA_964445245.1 uncultured Methanosarcinales archaeon
CGTGCTCCTTGGCCCTCGTGGTCAAGTAGGTGACGATGCTGGCCGGACCCTCGTAGTCGCTGAACTTGACGCCGTAGCTCTCGAAGCGAGGCTTCATCTCCGCGTGGGAGACCGAGCAGAACAGCCGCGGGTCGCGCGTGTGCGGCACCAGGCCCGCCACGCTGCCGATGAAGTAGATCAGCTTGACGTCGAACTCGCGGCACAGCGAGAAGAGGCAATCGCCGAACTCCTCCCAGCCGAGATTCGGCTCCTTGCCCGTGAACAGGATCAGGTCCTCGTTCTCCGCCGCGTAAAAGGCGTTTTCGGGGAATTCGAACTCGCGGATGATGCCCTTCTTGATGCGGCAGTGCGGCCGGAACAGGGCCGTCACCTCCATCGCCCCGGGAAAATTGTA
This sequence comes from uncultured Methanosarcinales archaeon, assembly GCA_964445245.1. Classification (GTDB taxonomy): domain Archaea; phylum Nanobdellota; class Nanobdellia; order Woesearchaeales; family JAHJEM01; genus CAYUKJ01. Next base: position 395 of record CAYUKJ010000253.1, read on the forward strand.
GAGGTAGAACCCCGTCGGCTCGATCTCCGCGAACCGCTTGGCGTACAGCCGGTCGGCCAGTACCTTGATCGTCCCCGTCGAGACGTCGCCGCCGTCCATCCAGCCCGAGAAGCCCATCAGCAGCCGGGGGTTACGAAAATTCGCGTCGTCAAAAATCCGAAGCTTGTCCGACATCATACCACCCTTATCTTACTACCACCTGCACTCAACCCAGTTGCCCCATCGTAAGCAAGTCCCCCAAACCCTGCAAGGCGAAAAAACGATCAGCCCAATAAGCCATTCTCGCACTTCCCCCCTCGCTTCTTGCTGAATGGCAAGTAAGTCATTGGCCGCAATACAGTTATGTGCTGTGAAGCCTCCGGCATAATCAAAGCACGGCGAAGGCCCTGACATGTCATTCCCGCGAAGCCGGGAATCCACCCACGTACCGCACTGTGCTACCCCCCCCATCCCCTGCCGGTTGTAGCCTCCCCAGGCCCACTGATCGGAAATCCTCAAATCACAAATCTGAAATCACAACGGCCCCGACCTGCCCCCCCCATGAAATTCCGTTGACACCGGCTCCGCATCCGGCCATCGTGTAATGTGGTAGTCTATCGACCTTTGAGAGAGTGTGTGGAAAGTAGCACGGGCATCTTGCCCGTGTGTATCACGGGCGTGTTGCCCCCGCAGGCAGGGCCAGAGCCTGTCCTCGCGAAGGCGGGGAATGGCCCTGCGACTCATGGGCAAGATGCCCATGCTACGTGACACCATGAACCAGACAAACGACATTCAGACCAGTGCCCCGCCCAAGCCCTCCGGCAGGGCCCTTGTGGCCAAGATAATCCTCTCGCTTGTCGTCGCCGTCACGTGCTTCACCGTCGTCATGCTCCTGCCGGAGTCGGACAAGCCCTTCTTCGACAGCGCGCTGCGAAGTGTCCTGGCCGGCGTCGGCCTGCTCGGCGTCGCCTGGCCCCTGCTCACCGCAGGCTCGCTCTTACGCAAACACGCCGCACGCTCCCCCTATTTCGAGGAAGGCTTCATCGCCGGCGTCCTCACCCTCTTCGGCTTCATCCTCCTGATCCTCGCCCTCGTCTGCTTAGCCTTAGCCGCCTACGCCCTCCTCACCCGATACCTGACCCCGCACCCGTAGT
>CAYUKJ010000254.1:0-1520 GCA_964445245.1 uncultured Methanosarcinales archaeon
TAGAGCCCCCGGATGCCGGCGCCGTAGTCGACCGAGACATAGTTTGAGGCGTCGAAGCCGCCGGGTTTGCCGACCGGCACGTCGGGGTGCCGGTCCTCGGCCTGGAGGACCACGCCATCGGCCTGGGCCAGTATGGGCTGGTCCCAGGCGTAGTGGTCCTCGAGGCTCTTGCCGGTACGCTTGAAGAAGCGCCCGCCCCTCTTGACCATGAGGTCAAAGGCGTAGGCCGCGCCGTGCTTGATCGCATGGTGCCCGTTCGAGTCCCTGGGCACGAACCATTCGCCTGTAGCCGGCAGAGGAAAGGTGTAATCGAGTTGGCGCTTGTCCGCGTAGGGCTTCCACTGCCTGCGGACGGTCTGGTATTCAGGTTTCCGGATGTCCCAGATCTCGAAGAGCGAGGCGCGAAGCTCGAACTCGGCGCAGAGCGGGAGTCCCGAGGTCTCGCACCACCGGACAAGGTCGAGGAGCTTGCCCGCGTTGATGAGCTCCTCCCGTTTGGAGAGGTACTCCCGGAGCTTGTCGGTGAGCGGAACGATCTCCCAGACCGCCTGATCCAGGTCCGGAGCGGCCAGGAAGGGGAGGGCGAGCGGCCGACCGGGTTCGGCGATGACGGGCGCAGGCCTGGCATGGCCGGTCCGGGGATGGAGGAAGAGAAGCGCGGGCGCGGTCAAAGGCAGGTTCTTCGGGCTGTTCTCGATGCGCTCCTCGAGGGTGAAGAAGGGGGCGTACTTGACCTCTGGCTGCGGCGGAGGCCGTTCGATGGCCAAGGCCCCGGACGCGGCGAGAAAGGCCGCGAGACCAAGGGTGCAGGTGCGGAAGCGGAGGGGCATCGGACATCCTTTCACAGCTTTCCCGCTGCCCGTGTCGGCTTCTTCGCCTCTGCCAGGCGCGTGGCCAGCAAGACCTCCAGCGCGTTCTTCTCGAACGCCGGGCCGACCTCGGCGATCTTGCCCACCGTGGCTTCGAAGGCAAGCAGCGAGCTCTTACCTGGCGCGCCTTTCAGGAACCGCAGAAAAGCCTGCCTGTGCCTGGCGCCGTCGCCGTGGAGCAGGTAGTGGGTGAACCCGAAGCCGAGGGCGTAGTTGCGCTGCCAGGCCGCATTCCATTCCTTGGTGTTCAGCGCCAGCACCTCGCGCAACTGCCCCGGGACGTTGCCGGCTTGCAGGCACGTCTGCAGTTGTCGGAGGCGATCGTCGCTTCGGCTGAGGCGGACGATACCCGGGATGACCTGCCGGCCCTGTCGGCTGTACTCGAAGTACACGGCGCGGCCCTCGACGAGCCATTCGGGAAGATTCGCGAGCCCGACGAGGTTGTAGTCGAGGCTGTGCACGAATTCGTGCACAGCGGCGCCGAGCGAGGCTTCGGCATCCTGCTTGGGGATTTCGGCGGGGACGAACAGGCGGTTCGCCTTGGGGCTGAAGAAGCCGCCGTAGGAACCGTTCAGTCCCTGGCCAGTCCAGGTCTTCACGACTTCGAGAAAGACCGCGTGCTTGGCGAAGAGGTAGCAGCGGATCGGCTGG
>CAYUKJ010000255.1:0-1238 GCA_964445245.1 uncultured Methanosarcinales archaeon
TGGGATGCGAGAACCAGGGGTTCTCTGCATCCCAAAAACCCTCTTGGGTTTTTGTGGACCCCCTCCGGGGTGTCCGGTAGGCCACGCGCAGCGTGGCCGTCGACCCGCGGCCGTTCTCGAGGGCTGTCAATATTGGATGCCGCAAAGATGCTCCAAGAATTCAGATCTTCGAGTACACCGAATGCCTGGCGCCGCAGGCGCTGCAGCGCAAGAAGACGCCCTGGCCCTCCTTGGAGAGCTTCGTGTCGGGCCGCCCGCACTCCTTGCAGATGACGAACGTGTCCACGTAGGCCTGGATCTTCTCGTTGAGCTTGCTGGCCGAGAGCTTGCCCTTGAAGATGACGGCGCCCCGGATGAGGTCGCCGGGCACCGCGACCTCGCGCATCACGTACTTGAGGAGGTGCTCGGGCTTTCGGCGCAGGTGGTTGGCAATCGCGACGAAGTTGCTGATGACGGTCTTGGAGCCCTGGACGTGGCCCTTGGCCTTGGGCACGACGAAGCGCTCGCCGGAGTCCGACGACTCGGGCAGGAGGGCTTTGGCGCGCTTGAGGAGGGCTTCGTATTCCATCGGCGCCCCGAAGTGGCCGGCGCTTTTTAAACCTTGTGCGGACGATGGACACGCGCCGGAGGACGTTCGCCCCGGGGTTCGGTGGTCTGCCCGCCCCCCACCACTGCCGCCACCCAACGTAGTCAGCGCGCGTTCTGAGGTCGTGGCCAGGTGGTCCGCCGGGGGTTGCCCTGCAGGACTCCGCGAGTCCGGCGCCCAAAAACCGAGGGTTTTTGCGGCCGCAGCAATCGAAGATTGCTGGGAGCACAGGGACAGAGTCCCTGGTGCCCAACGGCCCAAGGCCGTTGTGGCCCCAGAATCGCTTCGAGCGTTTCTGTGGGACCTGCGGAGTGGTCCCGGGGACCCGTGGCAATTGGTGAAACTGGGTGCACCAGACACCCCACAAAGTTTTTAAATCACGTTGGGCGCGGCCTAGAATATGGTCCTCGAGTCCCTGGTCAATCCGTGGCGCATGGAGGCCCACCCGGCAAAGATGATCGGCATAGGATTTGCGTACGCCACGATAGGCCTGTGGCTGGCCCGCTGGGTCTTTGAGGGCTACGCGAGCCTCGTCATGGTCTTTCTGACGACGATGGCGGCCATCCCGCTGATGGTCAACACGATCAAGTACGAGGAGACCAAGGACCTGCGCGACCTGCAGGAGAGGTTCCTGATCAAGGAGCACGGCCGG
>CAYUKJ010000255.1:1248-1513 GCA_964445245.1 uncultured Methanosarcinales archaeon
CGTTCGCCTTCTGGTACGCTGTCCTGCCCAGCGGCGAGGTGAACCTGATATTCGGGACGCAGACGGAGGCGATCGCAGCCATCAACAGGACGCCGACAGGCACGAACACGGGGGCCGCCACCTCCGTCGCCGAGGCCTTCAGGATCATCTTCGTCAACAATTTCCGCGTCCTCGTCTTCTGCATCCTTTTCTCGTTCCTCTACGGCAGCGGAGCCATCTTCATCCTCATCTGGAACGCCTCCGTCATCGGGGCGGCCGTCGGCAG
>CAYUKJ010000256.1:0-1512 GCA_964445245.1 uncultured Methanosarcinales archaeon
TGCAGGCCGTCGGACCAGCGGCGGCCGGGCATGAGGCGGCCCGTGAACTCGTCGACGATGACGACCTCGGGCCCGGTCTCGCCCTGCTTGACCACGTACTCGACGTCTTTCTTGTAGAGATGGTGCGCCCGCAGGGCCTGCGTGATGTGGTGGACCCAGGCGCCCTCCAGGTCGTCGTAGAGATTGGCGAGCCCCAGCAGGCGCTGGGCCTTTTCGATGCCCTGGTCGGTGAGGACCGCGTTATGGTTCTTCTCGTCGATAACCGCGTCGTAGCCCTTGCCGAGGTCCTCGCCCGTGTACTTCGCCTGGATCTCCTCCTCCTCGGTCACGAAGCGGACCTTGAGGAAGGGGATCACCATCCCGTCGATCTTCTTGTAGCGGTCGGTCGACTCCTCGCCCGGGCCCGAGATGATCAGCGGCGTGCGGGCCTCGTCGATGAGGATGGAGTCGACCTCGTCGACGACCGCGTAATGCAGGGGGCGCAGGACCCGGTCGTCGCGGTGCGTCACCATATTGTCGCGCAGATAGTCGAAGCCGATCTCGTTGTTGGTGACGTAGGTGACGTCGCAGGCGTAAGCCTCGCGGCGGGACTGATTGTCCAGGTCGTGCTGGACGGAGCCGGCCGTGAGCCCGAGGTACCGGTAGATGGGGCCCATCCAGTCCGCGTCGCGCCGCGCCAGGTAGTCGTTGACCGTGACCACGTGCACGCCCCTTCCAGAAAGGGCGTTCAAATAGACGGCGGCCGTGGCGACCAGCGTCTTCCCCTCGCCGGTCTTCATCTCGGCGATGCCGCACTCGTTGAGGACCATGGCGCCCAACATCTGCACGTCGTAGTGCCTGAGCCCGATCGCGCGCCGCGACGCCTCGCGCGTCAGGGCGAACGCCTCGGGGATCAACTCGGCGAGGACCTCGTTCTCGCGCCGGATGCGCGTCTCGCGGTCGGCGTCGGCGGGCAGCCCCCGCATCCCCTCGCGCAGCCGGGCCCTCAACTCCTCGGTCTTCTTGGGAAAATCGGCCTCGGAAAGCCTCTGGCATTCGGGCTCCAGCGCGTTGATCCGCTCCACCAGCGGCATGAGCTTCTTGATCCTGCGTTCGCTGGGGGTCCCGATGAATTTGTATACGAGCGTTTCTATCATGCAAATCCCGATTTTTTCATTCTAGCATTTTGCCTCGACGGAGGTGGGCCGATCGCGGTCCTTGGGTGCGTGGAAGATTTGTGATAGGCGGGTCCTGTCGCCGGGGGGAGCCATCCCCTACGCCCCCGGACCCGGAAACCGTTCCGGTTTCCCCCGGAGGGTCCCCCTTCCAGACCGGGGGCTTAAGGGGAGGCCCACCCCGGTGACACCCGCGTTTGATCAGCCATCTTCCCTGCGCCTAATAAAAAAGAGGGTTGGATAAGGTAGCTCCCAAGAAACGGCAAGCCGCCGCAAGCTATTCTGATCTTGGCCGGAAGTTTAGAACGCCTGAAACACTTTGGCCTGGCGTATGAATAAGGCATCGATGGCGACTCTT
>CAYUKJ010000257.1:0-1511 GCA_964445245.1 uncultured Methanosarcinales archaeon
CGAAGTTGGGGGCGAAGTCCACGGTCTCTTGGTCGATATCCGCCAGGACTTCCTCCGCCACCTTGGACAGGCGGCACTCGGTGTAGCGGTAGGCCGCGGCCGGGTCTCCGTCGATGGAGCCGAAGTTGCCCTGGCCGTCTATGAGGGGATGCAGCAGGGAGAAATCCTGCACCATGCGCACCAAGGCGTCGTAGACCGCCGAATCGCCATGGGGATGATATTTCTTGAGCACCTCGCCGACGACGCCGGCGCACTTGGAGTACTTCTTGTTGGAGGCCAGGCCTTCCGAATGCATGGCGTAGAGGATGCGCCTATGCACGGGCTTGAGGCCGTCGCGCACGTCGGGCAAGGCGCGCCCGACGATGACGGACATGGAGTAGTCGATATACGAGGCGCGCATTTCCGCGCCGATGTCCCGCGGGATGATATTGCTCACGGCCTCGCCTGCCGCTTCCCCTTCAAGTTTGGTCATAGCCTTTGTCCCATTGCGCGTCTAGCCGCCGCCTAGACGTCGAGATTTTTCACTTCCTTGGCGTGCCGCTCGATGAAGGCCCGTCGCGGCTCCACCCGGTCTCCCATGAGCATCACGAACGCGCTTTCGGCGTCGGGCTCATTCTCCAGGGTCACTTTCAACAACCTGCGCCGCTTGGGGTCCATGGTGGTTTCCCAAAGCTGCTCGGGGTTCATTTCTCCCAACCCTTTATAGCGCTGGATATTGGCTCCGGAGCGCCCGGCCTCGCGCACGGTCTCGAGCAGTTCCTTGAGGCTGTAGCCTTCCGATTCGGAGTGCGCGGTCTTGCCCCGGAACAACGGCTTCGTCTTTTCATCGCGCGTCACCTCATACCAGCCCAGGCTGAGCCCCAGCTCGGAAAGCCTGTTGTCCAGGGCGGCGAGCTTTTCCATTTCCCAGAGTTCCTGCATGTCGGGCTCGATGGCCTCCTCGTCGACTTCGATCGGGATCTCGCCCGGCGCCAAGGGCTTGCTCTTGTGCTCTTCGACCAGCTTCGCCTTTTGTTCCGCCACGAACGCGTCCCGGTACTCGCGCCATTCCTTATCGCTGTAGAAAAACCGGTATTCCCCTGCGCCCTGCTCCACCCGGTAAAGCGGCAATCGGCCCTTGCGCTTGTATTCCAGGTAGTCCTCGATGTGCAGGCCCTTTCGCTCCAGATGGCGCAGCAGGTTCTCCAGGTCGGCCAGGAGCTTGAGCATTTCCTTCAAGGCCTCGGCGTCGAGCTTCTTGCTTTTGCCGTTGGCGGGGTTGATCGCGGTTATATCAACGGAGTGTCGGCCCTCGTTGAGAAGCCAAGCCTCCATCTTCTCGTCGTTGTCCACATACATCTCGGTCTTGCCCTTCTTGACCTTGTAGAGCGGCGGTTGCGCGATGTATACATGGCCCCTCTCGATCAACGGCTTCATCTGCCGGTAAAAAAACGTCAGCAGAAGCGTCCGTATGTGTTGGCCGTCGACGTCGGCGTCGGCCATGATAATCAACTTGTGGTAGCGCAGTTTGT